>JAIVJN010000217.1:3845-7467 GCA_020200025.1 Acidobacteriota bacterium
AGCCTCAACATTCCCGCCGTGACGATCGACGGCGGCGGGCGGGGCACCGGCGCACACGCGCTCGACGAAGCGTTCGACTCGACCGACTCATGGAAGGGTACCCAGAGAGCGTTGCTGCTCGCGATTGCACTCGCCCAACGATAGAGCGCGATCCCGATCACCCGAATTATCTCGGGCCGATTCTGATCCCGCTCGGAGAGATCGTGCTCTTCGCGCGGCTTGGCTGCGCGGCCTGCGACCGCGTGCGCGCGCTGCTCGTGGCGCGTCATCTCACCTGGCACGAGCTCGACGCGAGCGATCGCTCACATCTCCGCCGGCGAGAGCAGTTGGTCTACACGAGCTACCTGCGCGTCCCGATTCTCTGCGCGGCCGGCTATGCCGTCGTCGGCTTCGACGCCGACCGAATTGGGGAAGTGCTCGACGCGCATGAGGAGCGCCTGGCGCGGCTCTCAGCCAGGGCCTGAGGGCCTGAAGACCTGGAGGCCGGGGACCTGGAGGCCGGGGACCTGGAGGCATCACCCCTCCCAGCCTTCAAGTCTTCAAGTCTTTGCCGCCCCCGGACCCTCGCGAAGCGCTCGAAAGGCTTCCAATTCCCGCTCACGCTGGGCCCGGACGCCGCGCTCGACATAGAGCATCCACGCGACGAACGCCACGTGCAGCCCGCCCATCGCGAGAAGCTCAATCAGCAGCGGCCCCGGGAAGACGACCGCGAGCAGATTGACCATGGTGGCCATTAGCAACACGGGAACGAAAAGCGGATGCCCGCCGGCCCCCGGAAGGCGGCTGCCCAGCCGCATCGCTGTGTGTTCCCAGGCCGGCGGCCTCCCTGGGCCAGCCGTCGGGGAAACCTCGAAGAAGACCTGGATGTAGCGCCCAATCCGTTCCACGGACGTGTGCAGGATGCGGATGGCCTCGAAGGTCGATGCGAGGAGGAGCAGCGGAATGATCGACGCGACCGGATTGGGGAGGGCGACGAGAACACACCCCTAAAGCCTGAACGCGCACCAAGATAGCACTTGCGCTCTACAGCGGCTCTGCTACAATGCCGACTACCTGGTCGACGAGAATCCCTTTCCAGCGGGATCTCTAGATTCACCGACAAACACGAGGCACCTAGTGGTTCACGGACGACGCCGCCCCCGAATGGTCCAGCTGGCAGCGGCGCTGCTCACCGCTTTCACGTTCGCGACCCCCGTCGACTCAGTCGCGACCGTCACACCCTTTTCGGCCACGCACGGTCTTCTCAACAAGGTCCAAGGACCAAGCCAAGCGGCGGCCAGCGCCAAGAAGACGGCGTCGAAAACGCCCGCGCGGGCGACCCGGAAACGCGCGTATTCCGCCAGTGCCGCGCGAGCCCGTCGTGCCCGACTGGCCACCGCGCGTGCCACCGCGCGCGCTCGCGACTGGAGCGAGGCGCAAATCCCTCGGTTCATCCTCGACGCCCTCGGCAACGAAGTGCCTGACGTGCGCGCGGCCGCCGCCATCATCTACAACCCGGAAACGAACGAAGTGCTCTGGGAATCGCACGCGCAGGACCAGCGGTCCATCGCCAGCATCACCAAGGTGATGACCGCGCTCGTGTTCCTCGAGAGCGGCGCCGAATTGACGACGCCCGCGACTGTGCAGCGTGCCGACGTGACGCGCGCCTCGACCACTTATCTCCGCGCCGGCTATCAGGTCACGGCCGAGGATCTCTTGAATCTCTTGCTCATCGGCTCGGACAACGCTGCCGCCCGTATGCTGGCCCGCATCTCGCCCTACGGCACTGAAGGCTTCATCAACCAGATGAACCACAAAGCCATCGGGTTGGGGCTGCCGAGCACGCGCTACACCGATCCTTCCGGTCTGCTCGCCGACAACGTCTCTTCGGCCTACGACATGGCGCGCCTCATCGCCTACGCCAGCGCCGACGAGCGCATCGGCGTCATCATGCGCAAGGCGTCGCACACCGTGTACGCCGGCAAGCGCACGATCAACGTCAACAGCACGAACCAGATTCTGAAGAGCGGCGACATCGAAGTGATGGGTGGCAAGACCGGCTTCATCAACCGCTCGGGCTACTGCCTGGCGACGATGCTGCGGCTGCCACAATCCGGCAAGCAGGTCGCCGTCGTCGTGCTCGGGGCGCAGTCCAACGCCGGACGGTTCTGGGAGACGCGGCACCTCTTCAACTGGCTCGGCACGCAGACACAGCGCCTCCTCGTCGCAGCTCCGCTTCCGCAGCAGCAACAGAATTAGCGCCGCCCTCACACGCGCGTCGCGCCTGAGGAGGCTCCAAAGGCCTGAAGCCTCGAAGCCTCCAAGGCTTGAGCGCCCATTTCCCGATCGCTGATCCTCAAGCCTCGAAGCCTCTCCAAGCCTTCAGGGCTCCCTACCTGTAGGTGACCGCCGTCCCGCTCGCCGACACCATCAGCATCGATCCCTGTCCGACCGTTTCGTAATCGAGATCGATCCCGACGATGGCATTGGCGCCGAGTGCGCGGGCCTGCTCGGTCATTTCCTGTAGCGCAATGTCCTTCGCGCGGCGGAGCTCGGTCTCGTACGCCGCCGACCGGCCGCCGACGATGTCGCGAATGCCGGCGAAGAAGTCCTTGAAGATATTGGCACCCAAGATCGCGTCGCCGGTGACGAGACCGTGATAGCTCGCAATCTGTTTGCCTTCGATACCTGGTGTCGTGGTAAGCAGCATGATGTGTCCTATCCGTTATTAAACCCCTTCTGCAGGACCAGGGCGTCGAGCGGCAAGGTGGCGATGCTGTCGAGCGCAGGCAGGGCAGGACGATTGACGTGCCGGCCGTCGAGCGCTTTGAGATATCGCTGACACGTTCGGCACGCGGTCACTCGGTAGGTGCCATCGGGCGTGGCGAAGCTCACGAGTTGATCGCGCGACGTCTCGTTACAGAAGGGACACGCGACCGTCGGAAAGAGCCAGCGTGCCTGGCAGCGGCCGCAAATCAGATGACGCGAGCCGTCGGAGGTGATGACGGCCAGCTCGGGTTGACCGGCGCACACCGCGCAGTAGCCTCGCTGCCACTGTTCGAGACCAGCGCGCTGCTGGAACACTTCCGCCGTGCGCGCGAGGAAGGGTCTGAGCGCCCAGCGCAGCACTTCCCCCAACATCTCTGGTGTGGCGCCAGCGGGAGGTACCGTCGGGTCGGCGGCGGGGACCAGCCGCCCCGGCTGAATCGCGCGCAAAGGCTCGTCGTACCAGAGGCGCGCGAGCATTGGGAAATGAGATCCGCGACCCACGTCATGGAGCGCGGCCACGTCGCTTCCCTCGATGGCGTCGTAGCGGCGAAAGATGTCGGTGATCTGGCGGACGAGCAGGCGCGCTTCGGTCCAGTCGATGGTGAGCTGCTCGAAGTCGGCGAGACGCTCGCCTCGTGCCAAGCGCTCGCCAATGACCTCGTCGCGGAGATCGATCCACGGCGTCGTAAGGCGGGACTGCGCGCGGCGTTGAGCGTCGACGAGATCGATCTGCATGTGCGCCGCGGGTGACAGCTCGGGCTGACGCTCGGCCAGCGCCCGCAGTTCGGCGACCTCACGCGACTCGGGCCGCGTTCGCAGAGGGGGCTTGGACACAAGGTGGATTCTATATTGTTGGAATGAAGGAATGAGGGAA
>JAIVJN010000445.1 GCA_020200025.1 Acidobacteriota bacterium
GTGAGACCGATCGCGCCGATCTGCTTGACGCTCAAAAACGCGCTCCGAGGCCAATGTGCCAGCGCGCTCCGCCCGCCTCCGGCCAGGCGACGTCAACGGAGGCACTGACGACCGGCGCGTTCAAGAAGATGCCGGCGCCGATGCCGCGATCCCAACGCGATTGGCTCCACCTCTCGCCAACGTCCCAGATCGCCCCGCTGTCCACGAAGGTTCTCACGCCAACGCGACCGATCTTCAAGGGAGACGTCAACGGGACGCGCAGCTCGGCGGAGACCGCCGCCAGGTTGTCGCCGGCACGGTGGCCCGGTTGGTAACCGCGGAGCGTGCCCGCCCCGCCGAGAAGCGCATGCTCCCACGCTGGCAGGGTCTCGCTCGCCGCCGCCGTTTGCGCGCGAATCGCCAACACGCTGGCGGCGGCGAGGCCCAGATATCCCTCGAACGCCGTCGACCATCGTCCGATCCGCGCTCCGCTCACGTTCAGTCGCTGCCAACTGACCCGTCCGTACACGGCGTTACGCGGAAACGCCGGGTCGAGTCTGGTATCGAGCGTGAGGTCGGCGCCGCCCGTCCACTGGCGTTCGTCGCTGGCGCCGAACGATACCGACTCGAGGCCTGCACCGGCGCCGGCCCGCAGCCATGGGGTGAACGCGCGCTCGGCACGCGCGGCCACGGTTTGTCGAGTGTCGGCCACCTCGAAATGCGGATTCGCCCGCCTCGTCATACCGGCCAGCCCCGTGAGCCGTGTGAGAGAACGCCCGGCAAAGTATCGCTCGATCTCGACCGCGGCGCGACGTTCGCCGCCCCAGGTGAGAGGCACGGAGAGACGGCTGTCATCACCGAAGGCGTCGACGACGGTCAGTCGCGCACCGTAGGTGAAGCCGTAGCCATCCTCGTATCGCAGCACGGGCAACCACATGCTGGCACCGGCCAGCTTGCGCAGGGGACCGGGCACCGGCAGGTCCTCGCTGACGCCCGGCCGCTCGTTGACGACGATGACCAGCACGATCGCATGAGGATCGTCCAGCGAGCGGAAGCGCTTTCGCACCTCGACGCCGGCGAAGCGGCCGCTGTCGACGAGGGCCCGCTCGATTGCACGAAGCCGATCGTCGGTGGCCGCTTCACCCACCTGAACGTCGACGAGCGCCAGCACGTCGGCTTCCGCTGTCGTGTGGTTGCCATGAACGCGCACTTCGGCGACGAACTCCGCCGTTTGCGCCGCCGCCTGCGGCGTCGTCGCCAGAAGCGCCACGAGCACGGCGACCGACATCACCGCACCCGGACCTTGACGTCGGCGAGACGGTAATCGTGATACTGGACGTGGTAACGCGCGTCAACCGAGCCGACCGCCAGCGTCATACGGAAGCGAATGTCGATCGTGCTCGGCAGCCACACATTCGGGAACGGCTGGCTCATACGCATCGATGCCTGCACATCGTCGACGCGAGCCAACGAGCGCCCGGGCAAGAAATCCATGTCGATGTCGTCGAAGGTGTACTGGAGGATCTGATGCGCGGCCGGATCCACCCACAGCGTGACGAGCGACACTTTGTTCATCTTCTCTTCGATCTCCGCGTCTCGATCGCGCAGGCGGCGGTTCGGGCGGGCGCGACCCTCGCGGAACAGCTCGCGCGGGTAGTATTCGATGCGGAGCACGTCGCGATCGAAGAGCCGCTCGCGGCCGACCAAGGCGTACTGGCCGGGCTCGAACGTGAACCGCAGGAAGTACGCGGCCGACACGAATCGCGGTTCGACGCCCGATGAAAGCACGGCGTCGAGGTCCGCCGCCGCACGAGGCTCGGCCGTCGGCGCAGCCGGTGCAGGCGGAGGCTCCGCGCTGTTCGACGCTCGCGCTCGTAGCCGCTGCTCGCGCCGGCGCTCGCGCACGATCCACTCCGCCTCGAACGCGCGGCGTGCCGATTCGCCGATCGCCACACCATCCGCGCGCAACGGGCTGCGGATGAAGACACCCTGGCGGATGAACCACGTGTAGTCGCGCTCGAAGCCATACACGCGGCTGCCGTCAGGTCCGGTCAGATGAAACGTCTCGCGCTCGTCGAGCACGTATTGCACGAGCTTTTTCCAGTTCTCGTCGCGATGGGCGATTACCTTCTCCATCAACGCGTCGAGATCAGAGCGTGGTGCCGCAGCACTCGCGGTGATGGCAGGGACGGATGAGGAGAGTGCCAGCCCCAGAAGCAGCACGAGGCCGGCTGGGCGTTGAATCACAGAGGTCTCTCCGAGAGCAATGGCGAGCGATGCTAGAGACGAAGCGGAAGGCGCGAGAGTTCCACGGCACACGGCCCACGGCACACGACACACGGAGAAAACCGTTGTCAGACAGCTGATTTGTCGCGCTGGCGTTTCGTGTGCCGTATGCCGGTCCTACTGCTCAGTCGTCCGCACCTGCCGCTCGTACACGACGTTCCCGTCGAAGATGGTGAAGGCGACCTCGGCATCGGTGAGTCGGCCCGGATCAAGCGTCAAGATATCTTTCGAGAGCACGACGATATCGGCCAGCATGTCGGGAGCGAGGCGCCCCTTGCGCTGCTCGTCGAACGATGCCCACGCGGCCTGACTGGTGTACGCAGCAAGCACCCGGTCGAGTGAGACCTCGTCGTCGGCATCAGTCGTGCTCGGTGCCAACCCGTCCCGCCCGGTCGGATTCACGGCAGCGTCCATCCCGAGTCGTGGATCGATCTGTCCTGACGGCCAGTCGCTGCCAAAGACGAACGTTCCGTCATTGGCTAGAAGGCTCCGGTAGGTTTTACCGGGCCCTGCGCGGC
>JAIVJN010000028.1 GCA_020200025.1 Acidobacteriota bacterium
CCCATGCTGCCCGCCCATCCTCGGCGCGCAGCACCGCCGGCCGGTCCGGGACCCATTGATCCAGTTGTTGGCGGGTCGGCTGGCCACCGGGAAACGCGTCGGAGGACCACCCCCGTCCGGTGATCCACGGCTGGTCGGCATGGCTCGCTGCCCACTGTCGAACCGTGCTGCCGATCGCCTCCAGCGTGTGCGCGCCCACGAGGTTCACCTCGCCGAGCTCGAGCCCGCCGCTGAGCGCGTGCACGTGCGCGTCGTTGAATCCCGGCAGTACCGATCCGCCGCGCGCATCGACAACGATGGTTTGCGCTCGGGCGAGCCGCTGGACTTCGCGATTCGTGCCCACCCGGAGGATCTTGTTACCCTGAACGGCAACCGCTTCGGCCGGGTCGTCGGCAGGAACGCCGGTGAACACGCGGCCATTCACGATCACGAGATCGACGGGGCCGTCGGTGTCACGCTGGGCTCCGACCAGCAGCCCCGCAATGAAGGTGACCGCGACGATCGACGCCACGATGTAGGCCACAAGGCGCGCCGCCATCCTCGGATTCTAGCCGAGGAGTCCGCGGGAATCGAAGGGATTACACCGTGGCAGATCCCTGCCTTCTGTTACGCTAAGCGAACTAGCCAAGGGCTTTGCCCTTGATGTTACGGGCCGCATGACGGTCTGACACCCCATGAAATTCGCGATTCTTGGCTCGGGCGCGGTGGGCGGCTATTTCGGCGCGAAGCTTGCGAGGAGCGGACAAGACGTCACGTTCATCGCACGCGGCGCACATCGTGACGCCATTCGCACGCACGGCCTCCAGATTCGCAGCGCGCGGCTGGGCGACTTCATCGTCAAGGCGGCGGCCGAGGACGATCCGCAGCGGGTGGGTCCCATGGACGTCGTCCTCTACGCCGTAAAGGCGTACCACAACCGAGGTGCGCTCCCCATGCTCCCCCCCCTGGTCGGACCCGAGACCGTGGTGCTGACCCTCCAGAACGGCGTCGACAGCGTTGACGACATCGCCCAGGTCGTCGGCGAAGCGCATGTGCTCGGCGGCACGACATACGTGGCCACGGCACTCGAGGCGCCAGGTCTCATCGTGCAGACGGGTGTCCACCGCTCCATCATCTTCGGCGAGGTCTTCGGCGATCGAACGCGGATATCACCGCGGGTGCAAGCGATCGCGGATGTGATGGCACCGGCCGACATCCAAATCACGCCGGTCGCCGACGGACGCGTGCCCATCTGGGACAAGTTCGTCTACCTTGCACCCTTCTCCGGGTTTACCGGTGCGGCACGGCTGCCGATCGGGCATCTCTGGGCGCTGCCCGCCCTCCGCGAGATGTTCTACGCCGCCTCGCGCGAGATTGCGGCGCTTGCCGGGGCCGAGGGTGTGACGATCTCCGCCAGTCGCTTCGAGACGCTGACCGAGTACATGAATACGATTCCACCGAGCACCCGATCGTCGCTCCTGATCGATCTCGAAATGGGCAAGCCCATAGAAGTCGAAGCGCTGCAGGGAGCCGCTGTTCGGCGTGCCGAGCGACACAACCTGCCGGTGCCCATCATGGCGACGCTCTACGCAGCCCTCAAACCGTGGGAAGCCGGCGATCCGCGAAACCTCGAGGGCGCCGTGGTCTAGCTGACGCCTTGGAGGGCTTGGTGAGCGCGGCCGTTCTGTGCCGCGCTCGAGCGGCGGGTCGGTCACATGCTCGAGCCCGGCGGCGTCCCCGTCACGGCCTTCACGTCCGATCTCCGTCGGCACTTGGCAACGGCGGCCCCTCACGCGATTCTCTCCTGCCGAGGACAATTCGCTGCACGATGTCGGAGGTTGACAGCCCTTCGAGCTTGTCGACGTAGGTTCGTACCGAGCTGTCGCTGTTCAACCCCACGATGAGGACGTCGCCGAGCTTTCGCGCCTCTTCGAGAATGTAGGCGTGACCGTAGTGGAGCAGGTCGAAGGCCCCGTTGATCGTCACGATCTGCTTGCCTTCGGCCTTGAGACCATCGGCGTGCGAGCGGAGATCGCCGCGAGGTAGGAGGCGCGGTCCGGGCAGGGGGCCCGATAGGAGCTCGGCGCGGCTGACCGTGGCAGTGCCCAGCTTGCCAACGACGAATCCAGCGGCGACGTTGGCCAGGCCCACCGCTTCGGCGGCCGTCGCGCCTGCCCCCAACGCCAGCGCCAGGGCCGCGACGACGGTATCGCCCGCGCCGCTGACGTCGTAGACTTCACGCGCCACTGTGGTCACGGCAAAGTACTCGCGCGATCGGCCGAAGTAGCGAATACCCTTCGCGCCGAGGGTGAGTACGATGTTCGCGCTATAACGCTCCGCCAGCTCTCGGCCGACCTCGCGAACGGCATCGTCGCTCGAGGCGACCTCGGGGCGCCCTGCCAGTAACAGGCCCTCCTTCCAATTCGGCGTCAGATAATCGCAACCAACATAGAAAGCTCCATGCTCGGGGCGAGGATCGATGACGATCTCGCGCCCTTGGCGGTGCGCGGCCTCGATGATCTCGCGGCACAGCCGCTCGGTGACAAAGCCCTTGGAGTAATCCGACAGCACGACGACGGAGGCTTGCGCCACGAGATCGGGCACGGCGGCGAGAACCTGGTCCTCCACATGACTGCCGATGTCGCCGGTGACTTCGCGGTCGAGGCGCAAGAGCTGCTGTTGTTGGCCGATCACGCGAGTCTTGCGGGTGGTGGGCCGCCCATCGGCGAGCGCCACCAGCTCGATCCCCTGCGCCCCGGCCAAGCTCTTGAAGCGCTCCCCTGCCTCATCGTCCGCGCAGAGGCCGACGAGCGTGGCCCGCCCTCCAAGAGACGCCACGTTGGCGGCCGTGTTGCCAGCGCCCCCGAGGACAGTCTGCACGGTGCCGACGCGGACGACGGCAACCGGGGCCTCGGGGGACATCCGCGAACAGTCGCCGGCGACGTATTCGTCGAGGACGAGGTCGCCGAGGATGAGGACGTGCTGCTGAGAGAAGCTCTCGAGGAGCTCGCGCCGCCAGACAGCCATGCTGCGGAAGCGAGCCTACCACGAGCGTGGGCCGGCCCACCCCGCCTCCCGCCGTATCTGTCTTCGCTTGCGAGGGACGTGGGCGAGCTCCCGCGAGACCTCGCCGATCCCACCTATGGTCGCTCTTTCTACTCGTCGTGTCGCGTCGCCTCCGCGTACGCCCCCACGCAGCGCGTGCGAACCATTGCGGGGAGCAGTGGGAAGGTGCCGACGATGTGCTCGTATTGGACGACCGAGAGCCCGTAAAGATGAGCCGCGATGGCGTTCGCGTGAGCGTAGGCGTCGAGGTCGCCGTCGATGCCGGTCTGCTCGAGTCGGCGCGCGAGGGTCGCGAGTCGCGAAAACGCAGCCGATGCGGTTCGCGGTCGTGGCACGGGCAGGGTGTGGATGATCGCCGTCGTAACGTGCGTCGCCACGCGCAGCCGAACGAGGTAATTGGCGACGAGGCTGTTGAGGAGCGCCAGCAGCGTCATCGACGACGCCTCGTCGAGCGGCGTCTTGGCGCAGAAGACGGTGTGCGTAGAGATTGTTCCAGCGGGCAGCAGCGCCGCAATCAGTGTCAGCCGATTCGTGCGTCCAGACACATCGCGATAGGCAAGGCGCGGGCGAGCGTAGCTCGCCGCCGGATCGATGAGCTGCTGCGCGTCGCGGAGTGGAATCGCATGCGTCGTGGCGTCGAGCCGTACGCGAAAGGGGTCGAGATGCTTGCCTTCCACGATGGGGAGCAGGCCGCCGGTGTCGTGGACGCGCGCGACGAAATGTCGGCGGTCGTCGGTCGCGTTGAGCTCCCGGCCAAACCGTACGTGCCAGCCGAGCGCCTGCCCGAGCGCAGGAACGGTCGCGCACACGGTCGCGAGAATGGAGAGATCACGTGCGTCGGCAAGCTCCGGAATGGCCAGCGCTTGCGGATCCCAGCGCTCGAGCAGCGCACGGTCGAAATGAATCGGATAGGTGGGTGCCGGATCCTCGCCACCGTTGTCTGCCAGCCGATCGAGCACCGAGGGGTCGTCGAGCCCGAATCGGCAGCGGAGTCGCCGCGTTTCACCGGAGTTGCTGCCGGCGACGAGCAGGAAGCGTGTGCTGCGGTGAATGGGAAAGATGGCGCGGCGGTTGTCGAAGCCAAGAAGGCTGTCGACGGCCTTACTGGTAAGAAGCGCCCGCCGGAGATGCGCGCTGCCGTGGTCGGTCGCGAGCCCCGAGGGCAGGATGAGGCCAAAGCGGCCGCCGGGTCGCAGGAGCTGCCACGATCGCTCCAGGAACAACTGATACTGATTCGGGTGGCCCGCGCCGCTCAGCGCGTAGACGCCGGCGTCCCGCAGAAAACGCACCAGCATGGCGAGTGGCGGCCGGGCCCCGGCACGCTCCTCGGTGACGCCTGAATCGGCCTTGAGCACCTCCCACGGCGGATTGCCGAGCACCGCGTCGAACCCGGCGTCTCGGCGCCGCTCGCCCGTATCGTGGAAGAACACTTCCGGGAAGGCCAACTCCCAGTGAAACGTCCGCCGCGACCGTGCGACGTGAGCGACCGCACCGAGGAGTGAGACAACCTGGCGCGCAGGGAGTGACGATCCTCGACCAAGGAGGTACGCGGTGAGCTCTCCGAGCACGGGAGGCGAAAGACGTTCATCTTCACGAAACCACGACGCGCACCACACGTCGGCGATCGACTTCCAGCGCATGAGAGGACTGTCTGGCGACTCGAGCGCCTGCAGCCGCCGCTCCTTGTCGCGAACGGCCGACAGCGTGTCGCTTGCCTCCAATGCCAGACGAAAGCGCTCGGGCACAGCCGAGGCCAGGGCCGGCGCGGCGTCGGCGTCGAACAGACACGGCATGCCCTGACGAGCCGCCGTCCGACGTGCGCCGCCGAAGGGTCGAGCGAGGTCGCTCAGCCGCGCGCCGACCAAGGAGTCGCCGACCGCGAGATGGTGGTCGAGAAAGGAGAGCGGTCGATCACCGGCCAGCGTGTAGAGCCAGAGCGAGAGCCGCGCGACCTGAACCGCCGTCGGATTGACGTCCACGCCGTACAAACATCGTTCTGCCACCTGCCGCCGTACGGACGCTCGCTCTGCCGCGGCGGACGCGTCGGCAGGCCACGACCCATCATCGACGAGCGCGCGCTCGACGGCATCGGCAAGATAGTGGCACGCCGCGACGAGAAAGGCGCCGCTGCCCATGGCGGGATCGACGATGCGAAGTGACAGAATGTTGTCGGCGCTCCGGCCCGCCACCAGTGGGTGGAGCGCGCGCCTGACGAGAAAATCCGTGATCGACCGCGGTGTGTAGAACGAGCCGGAGACTTTTCGGAGCGACGAGGTGCGGGCGAGCTCGACGCCGTTCGCCGCGCGCACGGCTTCGTACTCGAGGACACGCTCGTACACGGCGCCGAGCTGCTCCACACCGAGCTCCGCGTAGTCGATTCGCCGGCGACCGACGACGCAACGAGGCGCCGAAGCACGAGGATCGGCCGGTTCCTGACGTGGCGCAGCCGGGAACCGTCGTGCCGCTGGGCCTGTCGCGAGTGCGAGCAGCGCTTGCGCCGCCAGCTTGTCGGGCACGCGCAGCCGGGTGGCGAGAGGCGTTCGAGCCGGCGCGAACAGTCGCCCGTTGAACGGTGTCACGTGCAGATCGCCGGCGTCGCAGCCCTCGTGCAGCAAGCGCGTAATCGCTTGCAGGGCGTCCCACAAGCCCACAACGCGCGGCCGTTCGGCCAATTGCCGGCAGAGTCTGTCGACGGTATACGCCTGCGCGTAGACGTGATGCCATGTGGGCACCAGGCCGCGAGCCTCGGCGAAGAGGAGAAAGAGCACGCGGTAGACGATCGTCAGCGCGTGGTCGAAGAGGACACCGGCCGGTGGTCCCGGCATGCGCCGCCCGTCGAGACCGGTCAGGAGAGCCGTCAACGCTTCCAGGACACCGTCGCCAAGGGAGGCGCGAACGCGCGAGCCATGCCTATCCGATGCAGACGCCGTGAGCTCGAGCAACGCGTGGCCGTCGCGACCGGGCGCCAGGGCGTCTGCTCGAGCGAGTGCCCAGACGATGGCGGCACTTCTCGGGTCGCTCAGCGCCTCTGGCAGATTGAAGGAGAGGAACCGTCGTGCCCAGGTGCGGCCGGCATCGAAGACGTCGAGGTGCGTGCCGTTGGCGGCGAGCACCCATCGGGTGCCGCGCTCGAGCCCGAGCCGAACCGCTTCGCGCCATGCTCGATCGACCCGAGCGTTCCACGAGAGCGCGAGTACCATGGCGACCGGTACTCCCCGATGTCGCAACCGTCCGACAAAGCCCACACCGTCACGGTGCCCAAGCGTGTCGACCTCGTAGCCGAGAAGCTCGAGCAACGGCAAGATGGCGACGTCGAGCACGGCGCGGTCGCTCGAGGCCGGTCCCAGCGCGGACTGCGCTCGCCGCACCCAACGCTGTAGCGCGCGCAGCGCTCCGTCGCGCGAGGTCTCGCCCAGGCGACCGCCAAACGCGGTGTCGAGCGACTCCTCGACGTACGACACAGACACCAGCGAGCCGGAGACGCCGGGAAGAGGCATACAGAGTTCAGAGTTCAGAGTTAGGTCGCATGTCAGCGCAAAGTGCAAAGTCAAAGTGCAAAGTGCGACAAGTGCGTCAGGTGCTTAGGTACGTAGGTGCGGACACACACACTGATCGCACCGAAGCACCCGTCGCCTCTGATCTTTCCACCCGGGTACCTGAGCACCTGCGCACCTGTGGCACCGGCCATCGCACCCACGTACCTAAGCACCTGACGCACCTTGTCGCACCGAACCATCGCACCCGTCGAGACCTACCGCACACTTCGCATGATCCGTGCGGCAAGTCGAGATATCCGACGGCCACACAGCAATCAGCGTCGGCGGGCCGGACAAGCGAACGTGCTCCAGCGCGGCGACCGATAACGCGCGCCGCTCGAGATACGCGACACGCGCGGAGCGTCGAGCCGCTCGCCCTGCCGCAGCCCGCTGCGCACGTGTGTCGAACAGAGCGCTCTGAAAAAATGCCGGCCGTGATGTGGTCGCGGCCGCGAGCGACTGGAATCGCGCGTGCCAGGCCGTCGACGTGCCCGCCGCAGCCCTCGAATCCTCCCTGAGACGGGTTTCGGCGGCCGCCACGGCGGCGGCGCGCAGCAGGGCGTTGCGTGCCAGAGACGCGAAGACGTCTCGGGCCGTCTGCCGTGTCAGGTAGCGAGGCGGGTCGACTGTCGCGACGAGCGCACACACATAGCGCGCGACCAGACAATCCTGGTGGTCGATGGCGGTCGCTTCGAAGAGACACGTGAGCCGGCGCACCCGCTCGTGCCGAAGAGGTGCCACGAGGGCGACGTGCTCGCCGTGCTCACGCTCCCGCGCCCAGGGTGGCATGAGCGTCCGCAGGCTGCGGCAGGTCGCCAGTCGGTCTGTCTCACGCAACGCGGCGCTGTTTGGTGCGGTGCGAAGGTCGACGGTCGAGAGCTCGGGCGCGGCGCCGTCCCCGAACGCGCATTCAGCAACCGCACGCACGGCTGCCGCGCCGACCATCGACGATAGTCCACCCGCCGCCGTGGCTCGGGCGAGACGACGATGCAGGGAGGCGAGCACCCGATCTTCGATCGAGTCTCGATGAAAGAGGTGTGCCGCGTGCACGGTGCGGTGCTGGCCCAGGCGGTCGACGCGTCCAACCCGTTGCTCGAGGCGCACGGGATTCCACGGCAACTCGAGGTTGATCACCGTGCGGCATCGAGCGTGCAGATTCAGCCCCTCGCCGGCCGCGTCGGTCGCCAAGAGGATCTGGATGTGTCCTTCGACGAACGCCCTGGTCGCAGCACGGCGCTCCGACAGGGAAAGCCCTCCGTGCAGCAAGGCGACGCCGTGATCGGGAAAGCGGTGGACGAGATCCTCGATCGTGTCGCGATATTCGCTGAACACCACCACGGGTTCGCGAAGGCGCCGCACGAATCGGCTCAACCAGTGGGCCTTCGATGCCGACGCACGTGCCGCGAGAGCCACGGCGATGAGGCGATCGAGCTCGCGCCCTTCCATTTCGGGATCGTCCAATCCCGGCACCCTCAAGAGCGCTGCCGACTCCACGTCATCGCGCTCGTCCACCTCTTCCCAGGGCAGCGGCGACTGTCGTGGCTCGGCGCCGCCGCGCGCCAGGAGCCTGCGTCGCTCGAGTGTGCGGACGAGCGCGGCAGCACTGGAGGCCGCTCGCCGCGCGATGACCGTGGCGACGAGCCGAGCCGACTCGTCGACCGATCCACGCGCTCGCCAGATGGCGCGAGCGTAGGCGTCAACGCCGGCGAGCATCGCGGCTTCGGCGGCGCTCGGTTGCACCGCATAGAACCGGGTACGCCGGCGCGAGCGGCACGACACCTCGGGGCCCAGTCGCCGAAATACCATCAGCCGGTCAGTCCGCGTCGCACCGACCGACTGTAGGAACGTAAACGAGCGCACATCGCCCGAATGTGGCGTTGCCGTCACAAGAACTGTCCAAGGACAGGTGGACGCCAGTCGAGCCACGACGGCTCCGCGCTCTGTCCCCGGCGTGACGTGGTGCGCCTCGTCGACGATGAGCACGTCGAAGCTGACGTGTTCGAGCGCCGCCAGATGCTCTGGACGCTTGACCAGGTCGATCGAGGACACAATGACGGGCGCCGTGGCCCACGGATTGGCACCAATCGGCAACGCGGCCAACGCCCGGGCGAGCGTAGGTTGATCGAGCTCCACGGCATCGATATCGAAACGCTCGCGCAGCTCGCCCCGCCACTGCGCGCGCAGGCCGGCGGGTGTGAGCACGAGCGCCCGCTCGACCAATCCTCTGGCCCGCAGCTCCGCCAGGATGAGGCCCGCTTGGATGGTCTTGCCAAGGCCCACCCCATCTGCCAGGAGCACTCGGGTCGCGCCGTTGACGACCGCGAGTGCCGGTTCGAGCTGCCAAGAAAAGAGGTCGAGCGAGGCGCGAGCGGCTGACCACAGACCCCGCCACGGATGGGCATCAGCCACGGCTCGCGCAGCAAACGCAAGGCATGTGGATCGATCCGCGATTCTCAGGGGCGGCTTCGCTGTTCGGACCTGCGGGCGATCGAAGGGTGAGACGACGCGCAAGCTGTCGCCCTGATTGGCAACGCCAACGCCCTGCAGGCTGAGCAGCGTGCAACAGGCAAAGCGTTCGACCCGCCGCACGCGCCACGACTCGCCCCTGACGGCCACCGTGGCGCCGACGATGAAAGCCGGTGGCGATTTCTGCATCGGTCAGTCCCGGGGACCCAGCAGAAAATGCCCGGGCGGGCAGATCAGCGGGTCGTCCGACCCGATGGAGGCAAGGCCGATGCCGAGGTGTGCAGCGCGTTGAAGAGGAGGCGGAACGTCGCGTGTGCTTGCGCGCGATGCTGCGCGCGGAATGCCAGCAGCACCGCTCGTCCTTCCCCGACCGCCGCCTCGAGCACCGCGCTCTTGCCAGCGATCATCGGTTCGCCCTCGAGCCATCCACTCATCAGCAGATCCTTCGACCCATATCGGCCGACGGTCTTCACGCTTCCCGTCGTGCTCCCGGCGTCGGTCTCATAGGCGCCGCTGAACGAGAAGAATGCCGCCGTCTGCGCCGGCATGCCGAAGGCCAGCGGTTGATTCGGATCGAGCTCGAGCCGCAGCAGCGATCCGGGACAGAAGAACTGTTCCGGCTTGGCGTCTCGGACGACGTTCTTGACCGGCAGCTTCAACGCGTCTGCCGCGAAGTCGGCTGCCGAGTCGAGCGCGACGAGCGTCCCTCCGCTCTGCACGAACTGCACGAGCGCCGCGACCCCCTCCTGGCCGAGACCGCCGACGTATTCGGGCGGCATGGTGCCTTGCGCGTGTCCCTGGAGGAGACGCTCGGCCACCTGGTCAGGAAGGATGATGGCGTCGACACGGCCGCGCAGTCCTCCGCGGCGGATGTCCTGGTCCGTGAGCGTCTCGTAGGAGAACTCGAACTGCTCGAGCAGCCAGCGCGTCCACCCTTCGTCGATGTTCTCCACCCATGGCTTGTAGAGCCCCACGCGTGATCGAGCGAGCGCCAACTGACCCTCGGGTGCCCTGCCCCGAGCACCCGTGACCCGCAGGCCGAGCTCGTTTGCCACACCGTCGAGGACGGCCCGGAGGTCACTCGTGGCACGAGCCACGATCGCACCCGGCGCGTAGGTGAAGCCTTGCAGCTCGACTGGCCTCGTCGTCCACGACACCTGTGCGCCGGCCTTCATCAGGCGATTGATGGCGATGCTGGCGCCGTTGCCGCGCCCGTCGATGACGAAGTAGTCGGCGCGGCGATCGCCCCACACCTGCGCCGGTGCAATCGCAGTGAGATCGAGGCGCGTGGTGGGCGGCGGTTCGAATGTTTGATCGTAGCGGTCGATCTTCACGTTCATCTGCCACGGCAGTGTCCAGCCGGCGACGTCGTAGGGCCGCTCCGGCGGCGCGCCGGGCGCCGTTCGGCGCGCGGGGTAGACCTGTCGCTCGAGCAGCGTCTTGGCGTAGGCGCGGAACGGCTGGGCCATCAAGATGATGTCGGTGCCGGCGGGATAGACCGTGTCCGCGACGCGAAACGGTTCGAGCGATCGCTGCATATCGACGGCGCCGTCGAGCAAGAGCTGCCGAAGCTTGTTGGCGGCATGCGGGTCGTATTGATCGGGCGAGATGATGAACGCGAAGGGCCCGCCTTTCGCGCCGGTTTCGACCGCTCTCAGCCCCATCCGATAGAAATTCTCGAGCAGCGTCGAGCGATAACGTGCCGCACCTTCGAGCAGCCCGCGGACGGCCGATAAGTCGTAGTCGACGATATCGCGGAGCTTCCATTCACCTCCCGGCCACGGGTTTGGGAAATTGATCTGGGCACGGTACTCGGGCAGCCCGCGAGGCGAGCCCTGCAGCTCATTGGCAGCCACGCGAATGGGCGTGGCCACGCGGACGCTCGCCACTTCGGTCAGCACACAGACGGTGTTGTGTCCGAGCGGCGCCGAATCCTCGTAGCCGGGCCAGTAATAGTCATAGAGCGCGTTCTGCACCACGCCGGAGCGGCCGTCTTCTTCCAGGGTCAGCGCCATGGCGTGGCCGAGCAAGCCCGCCGTTCGCCAGATGATCGGGTCGTAGTTCGCATCGATCGGATCGTAGTTTGGCGGGACGAAGAAGCGCGGGCCGCGCGGCCCCATCTGATGCATCGTCAAGAACACCTGCGGGTGCCACTGGCGATAGAAGAACCGCGCGAGCGAGCGGTTCTCCACCATGTTCATCATGAACGCGTCTCGGTTGATGTCGTGGCCGACGTAGCGGTGGTAGAGCCACGGCAACGGCGAGCCCTCGAAGTCGGTGCCGCGCCACTTGCGGTACCAATCGACGACGAGCATGTGTCCATCGGGATTGAGCGATGGCAACAAGACGAGCACCACGTCACGGAGTACCTGCAACGTCTCCGCATCGCTTGCCGTGGCCAGCGAGTGCAACAGCTCGTTGGCCGCCTGGGTGGCGCCGATCTCGGAGGCGTGGATGCTTGCACCGATGGCGACCACGACAGGGTTCTTTTCCGCGATGGAACGTGCCTCCGCGGGTGCGATGCCCCGAGGATCGGCGAGGCGCAGGTTTGCCGTGCGAATAGCGTCCAGTCTGGCGATGTTCTCGGGCGCCGAGATGACGGCGGCCACGAGTCGATTGCCGTCGGTCGTGGGTCCCGCGTCGACGAGCTCGACGCGATCGGAGACTGTGGCAATCGCCTCGAAGTACTTGCGGATCTCGGACCAGGACGCGAGCTCTCGATCGGCACCCATGCGAAAGCCGAAGAACTCTTCCGGCGTCGCCACGGGGGCGGCCACCGGCGCAAGCTGCGCCTGCGTCGATACCCAGCTCGGGTAGAGGAGAACAACAAGGACCAGAGATGCGACGTGCCTTCGCATGCCGCCGATGATAGATGATCTCGATCGCGCGCGGCGACGCTACCAGGTCAACCGGGGATTGCCTCGACGGCTATTCGCATCTGAGCGCCGTGACGGGGTCGACACGTGAGACACGGCGAGCCGGAAGCGAACGAGTGTCGCTCCCAGGGATGGCATATCGGTGGATCGTATACCTGTCCGAAAGATAGTGTTATCGGCGGCAAGCGGCAAGCGGCAAGCGGGAGGCGGTTGCACTTACTCCGCACTCTGCACTTACTCTGAACTCTGCACTCTGCACTCC
>JAIVJN010000218.1 GCA_020200025.1 Acidobacteriota bacterium
GCGGAGGGCAAGGTGACCCTCACCGTGGATTGCGTCAACGAACGCGGTGCCCGCTGGGTGCGGTGTCGCGTCGAAGACTCCGGGCCGGGGTTCTCCGACGAAGATCTTTCGCGCGTGTTCGAGCCCTTCTTCACCCGACGGCACGGCGGAACGGGTCTCGGCCTGTCCATTGTGCGCCGGATCGTAGAAGCCCACCGCGGGACCGTCCGAGCCGAGAACCGCCCCGGCGGCGGCGCGGCCGTCGAGGTGCGGCTCCCTGTCGTGGAGGTCCCGGCTGTGGCCCGAGAGGGTGCCCGTGCGTAACCGTGTCCTGCTCGTTGAAGACCAGGCGAGCGTGCGATTCGGCATTCGCGAGTTTCTGGAGACGCACGACATCGAGGTGGACGAGGCCGAAAACTGCCAGGCTGCACGCGAACGATTTCTACGAATGCGTCCGGACGCGGCGGTTCTCGACTACGCCCTGCCAGACGGGACCGCCCTCGACTTGCTGGTACCGCTACGTGAGATCGACGCAACGGTGCCGCTCGTCGTGCTGACAGCGCACGGCTCCATCGACCTCGCGGTGCGTGCTGTTAAAGCCGGCGCCGATCAGTTTTTGACGAAACCCGTCGAATTGCCCGCCCTTCTGATCATTCTGCAGCGCCTCATCGACCAAGCCCGCCTGAAGCGGCATCAGCAAGCCGGTCTAGCGCTCGAGCAGCGTGCGCGGCCGGAGCCGTTCTTGGGGAGCAGCGCAGTGATACGAACGTTGGAAGCGCACGCGCGTAGGGTCGCGACCGCCGACAGTCCGCTCCTGCTGCTCGGGGAAACCGGTACCGGCAAAGGCGTGCTTGCCTCGTGGCTCCACCGGCACAGCGGCCGGGCTGGCGAGCCGTTCGTCGAGCTCAACTGCGCGAGCCTGTCCCAAGAGTTCGTCGAAACCGAACTCTTTGGACACGAGAAGGGCGCCTTTACCGGGGCTGGAGCGGCCAAGCTGGGCCTCCTCGAAGTGGCGCATCGGGGCACGGCGTTTCTGGATGAAATCGGCGACCTGCATGCCGATGTGCAACCGCGGCTCTTGAAGGTGCTCGAAGAACAGCGGTTTCGTCGGCTCGGCTCCGTCACAGACCGTTACGTCGACGTTCGTCTCATCGCAGCAACGCATCGCGACCTCGGGACACTTGTCCGTGAGGCGCGGTTCCGGGCGGATTTGTACTTTCGTATCAACACGATTCCGCTCCGAGTGCCCCCGTTACGCGAGCGGGCAGAGGACATCCCGCTGCTCGCGTGTCGCCTGATCGAGCAGACGGCGCGTGCTTTCGGTCGGCAGCCGCTCGAATTGTCACGCGGCGCGGAGGAGGCGCTGTGCCGGTATCCATGGCCGGGCAACATCCGCGAGCTCAGGAATGTGCTGGAACGTGCGGTGCTGCTGAGCGACGGACCGGCGCTTGGTGTGCGCGATCTGCGTTTCGAAACCGGTGCGTCGGAACCGGTCGTGGACGCGCGCAGCCTCACACTGCGCGAGGTCGAGCAGCGGCACATCGAGGCCGTGCTGCGTGAGGAGCGCGGGCGCGTGGATCGCGCCGCGGTGCGCCTCGGAATTGCCCGCAGCTCGCTATATCAGAAGATCAAGCAGTACCGCATCGCCGTGGTCAAAGTCTGAAGATCGGTCCAGTTGATCGCACCGACTCTCGACGCGCGAGCCCCGAAGGCACAACGTTCGCGCAATGATCGAGACGCGCTGCGGTACGGCTCCTGCAGCCTCCGACTCGTTAGAACCGACGATGTCCCACGTGTCACTGCTGGTCATTGAGGACGAGGAGGCGATTCGCTTCGCGATGATGGAGTACTTCACTGCCGCGGGGTACCGCGTCGATTCGGCGTGCAATACGGTTGAAGCCCGGAGCTTGCTCGATGGCGAACCCTACGCCGTGGTCATTGTCGACGTCCGATTGGGAGGTGAGGACCGGGGCGGCTTGACGCTCGTCGATTGTGTTCGCGCTCGCGCGTCAGCCACTGGAATTGTGTTGCTGACCGCGTACAACTCGCCAGACGTGGAGGCGGAGGCGCGGCGTCGCGGTGCCCACGTGTGCCTCCAGAAGCCCCAGCCGCTCGCGGTGGTCGCCGACATCGTTTCGGCGCTGATGACGCGCGATCGTCCTGGGGCGCCGACACCATGACTGGCAGGCGCGGCTCACTGCGGAGCCCTATCGGGAGCGCTGAAAACGCGCTCGTCACTTCGAGCAGCGTGGCTTCAGCGGCGCCAAGCGTCATTGACAGGTAGGCGGAAAGTCTTCAGCAAAACCGAAGCGCTTCGCTAGGCGTTCACCCGCCGCAGCCCGAGCATTCTCCATCACGCGATCCCTGATGGCGAGCGCGTCGGCGATGGCGCGATTCGTCATCCCGTGGCAATGAGCGCGCGAATCTGTCGTTTCCGTCGGCTCAGAATGCGACCACCTGAATTGGCCGACGGAGTTCGCACCGAGTTCACACGAGGGAGATCGCACGCGTTCGCCATGGCGGCGGCGGTTCTTCAAGGCACTGACATCCTCGTCGGACCCGTTCCCCAACCTGTCCCAAGATCAAGTACGACGATTGCAGATGCCCGTCCTGATCATCAGGGGTGCGGAGACCGACGAGCTACACTGGATCGTCACGGACGAACTCGCGATCTCGTGCCGGCAGCGGAGCGGCTGACGGTACCGCGGGCATGGGTCCCCGCGCCAGAACTCCGCAGCATTCAATGCGGCGGTGCTCGAATGTGTCCATTCGTAACGGTTAGCG
>JAIVJN010000029.1 GCA_020200025.1 Acidobacteriota bacterium
GACCTGCACTCTCCTGCTTCGTCGTGTAGTCGACGCGCAGGAGAACCTTGCCGTCCGCGGAAACGCCTCCGTTTGAAACATGCAGCGTCGCCGCCCCATCGCTGCTCGGCGGCACGGCGGAGAAAGGTTCCGCGACGGCCACGGTGATCTCTGGATCGGGGACGCTTGTCAGACGGATGTCGGTGACAGGATCCGTGCCGGTGTTGCGCAACACGACGACCACGGTCATCGGTTTGCCGTCCGGCGGCAACACCACGGATCACGGCTGGATCTCGACTGTAAGGGCGGAATCGGCGGCCGCCGCGATCGATACGAGCAGCGGACGGTGCAGGACGTGATGCGGATCGTCACATCACTGTGTGGTTTTCCGCTGAAAACGAGATGTGCGAGCGCGATTCTACGTCGAGAAACAGCCAGGCCAGGCGGTTAGCGGCTCACCGATCTCGACTGTGCGCTTCGTCCCCGAACTGGTGGCATGCCAAGTCAGGTCGTCGACGGGCGCGGCCGCTACGGCTGGTTGTTGGCTTCGCGTCCCGACAGGATGATGAGCCGCGAGCCGACGGCGATGGTGCTGCCGCGAAGCTTGTTCCACGCCTTCAGGCGGTCGATCGTGGTGCCGTGCTTGCGCGCAATCGACGACAGCGTGTCTCCGCGTCGCACGCGGTAGGTGACACGTGTGGCCTCGGCCTCTTCGGATCGGTCGCTCTCGTTGACCGCCGCGACCGCGTCACCCGTGGCACGCTCGGCCGTTGCGCGCGCGAGGAGCGCGGCCGACGGCATGCGCGGAATCACCAGGCGCTGACCCATTTGCACGCGCGTCGTCGGCTTGACGTAGTTGGCTTCGGCGAGATCGGTGCGGCTGACGCGGAGCGCTCTGGCGATCGACGCCAACGACTCACCACGTCTGACCGTGTACCACTGCAGGGCGTTGAGCGCCGTGGGGTTGGTGTTCTCGAGCGAGGCGCGCACGAGCACGGCCGTTCCCCTCGGCACCTTCACGTCATAGGTGGCCGCCCGCAGCGGCGTAGTCCAGCGGCGCAGCTCTGGGTTGAGCCGCTGCACATCGTCGGCCGTCACGCCGGCCCACTCGGCGATGCGACGCAGGTCGACTCCTGCCGGCACCGAGACCGTCTCTGGTTCCACGACGGGCGACGGCGTGATGTGGAAGCCGTATTGGACGGGGTTTTTCGCGATGATCGTCGCCGCCAGGATCATCGGCACGTATTCGCGGGTCTCACGCGGCAGATAGCGAGGGGTGGCGCTCAGGCTCCAGAACTCGTTGCGGCCGCTCTTTCTGAGCGCGCGCTGCACGCGCCCCGGGCCGCCGTTGTAGGACGCAAGCGCCAAGTGCCAATCTTCGAACGTCCGGTAGAGGGTCTTGAGATACTTCGCCGCGGCGGCGGTGGCTTTGCGGGTGTCACTGCGCTCGTCGATGTACCAATCGTGCTTCAGGCCGTTCTCGATACCGGTCCCTTGCATGAACTGCCACACGCCCTTCGCCTTGGCTTTCGACAACGCGGTGGGCTTGAAGGCACTCTCGATGAGCGGAACGTAGGCCAGATCGAGGGGCAGCCCTTCGGCCCGGAACACATCCTGGATCATCGGCAGATACTGCGTGCCCCGCGCCAGCCCTTCGCTGAGAAACTCGCGCAGATTGCCCTGAAACAACTCCACATACCGCAGTACGCGCTCGTTGAGCGGAATCGGAATGTCGTGGGTGGTGATCTGAAGGTCGGCTTGGACGGTCTCGGTGGTGGCCGCCGTCGGCTCGGGAACCGCGAAGGTGGGCTCGGTCAATAGCCTGTCGATCGAGGCTGGCTCGTGCCGCTGCTCGGTGAATCCGTCGCCGGTCGCCAGCGCGCCAAGCTCGAGGGCGCTGATACGGTCCACCAACCGGTCGAAGTGCTCGCGGACGCGGGCGTCGGCGCGTGCGCCTTGCGGCGACTCGAGGAGAAGAGCGAGGGACCGGTTGAACTCGGCCTTCGCCCGGTCGAGGTGCCCGACGGCCAGCTCGTGCCGGCCCGTTTCGAAGTGCCGGTCGGCGTTGGACAAGAGCTGTGTCATCGCGTCGACCGGAGGGGGAGAGACAACCGGGGCGGGAACCACCGGTGGCGCGGGGGTCTCAGCCGTCACCTTTACAATCTTGCCGCCGCCGCGAGACGAGCAGGCGGTGACGGTCGTGACACAAGCTATCGCAATCAGCAGTCGGCAATGTCTGGGCATGCGGCGACCAATTGAGACCCGGCGGACAAGTAAGGCAGATAGGGTAGCACGGCGGTAACACGAGACGCAAACCGCTTTGTGCTCAGGGCTTTACCGAGGTCCCGCGACCCAGGTGAACACTTTGGCCGCCTCTCCAGCGTCGCGGGCGGCGGGCGTGATGATGGTGCGCTCGCCTACCAACACCTTTCGGCCGAGCCGAACCGCCTGGCGTACGTCATCTTCGCAGACAAAACTTTCCGGCTTATCGGCAGCCGGCGACGCGGCCGCCAAAGGCGGAGGCGTGGGCGGGACACTCGAGGGCGGCGGTGCGGGCGTGCTACGCCCGATGCCTTTCGCGGCGAGAAAGGTGTCGATCCGGCGCGTGAGCGCCTCGGCCGAGATGGGTTCGGGGCTGGCCTTGACGGGCGCCTTCGGCAGAGGGAGTGTCCCCCGCCCTGGAGAGGCATCCGCCGCCGTCGCCCCCAGTCTCCCGCCCGCGCTCCTCGGCACAGGGCGCACCTCGTACGCCAGACGCTTGATGTTGAGCAGGTGCCGCGGCGAGATGTTATCCGACGTGATGTTTCCGCCGAAGCCGCCGCATCCCAGCGTCATGGCCGGGTCCAAACCCGTTGTCAGTCCAATCGAGCCGTGGGTGGTCGAGGTGTTCACACAGATGCGATAGGCCGGCTTGTGCAAGCCGAACTCGAGGATGATCGATTCGTTGCGCGAATGGATCGACATGGTGTGACCCATGCCGCCGTAGCGGAGGATCTGCTTGCAGCGTTCACAGCCCTCGCGCCAGTCTCTGACGACATAGTAGGAGAGCACCGGACAAAGCTTCTCGATCGACAGGGGATAGTCGCGGCCCACGCCGGCAAGCTCGGCGATCAGGGCCCGCGTTCCCACCGGCACGCGCAGACCGACCTTCTCCGCGATGTAGGGGGCGGATTTGCCGACGAGGGCTGGATTCGGCAACCGTTGCGGCGACACGAGCGCTTTCGCCAACGCGTCGTTTTCCGCCGCGGAGAGGAAGTAGGCGCCCGCTTCCTGGAAACCTCGCCTCACCTCGGCGTGCACGGCTTCGTCGACGACGACGGAATTTGGCGACGAGCACAGGACGCCGTTGTCGAAGCACTTGCCTTCGACGATATCCGAGACCGCTTTCCCAAGGTCGGCCGACGACTCGATGTAGCAGGGGGCGTTGCCCGGGCCGACGCCGTAGGCGGGCTTTCCGGCGCTGTATGCCGCCCGCACCAGACCCATGCCACCGGTGGCAAGGATGACGGAAACCTCGCGCTGCTTCATCAGCTCGGACGTGCCCTCGAGGGTGACAGTCGCCATCCACCCGATGCCGCCATCGGGGAGACCGGCGCCACGCGCCGCGCTCGCCATGATCTCTGCCGTGCGGGTGATGCACCGCGTTGCCGAGGGATGCGGGCTGAGCACGATCGCACATCGCGCCTTGATGGCGATGAGGATTTTGTAGATCGCCGTCGAGGTCGGGTTGGTGGACGGTACGATGGCGGCGACGACACCGAACGGTTCGGCGATCTCGACCACCTTTCGGTCCTCGAGCCGGTTGATCACGCCGACCGTCTTCATCGGCCTGATGAACGCGTGCACCTGCTCGGATCCGAAGAGGTTCTTTTGGACTTTGTCGGCAACGACCCCGTAACCGGTTTCTTCGACCGCGAGCCGGGCGATGGCCTCCGCTTCCGGTGTGACGGCCGCCGCCATGGCGTCGACGATAGCGTCCACTTGTGACTGTGTGAGCTCGGCCAGGACGAGCTGTGCCTCTTTGGCACGTCGCGCCAGGCTCCTGGCTTCGGCGATGGACGCGAGATCTCTGTCGGTTTGGGCGGGTGCGGCGGTCGGAGCCATGGGAGATCAGGCTCGGAGGCCTGGAGGCGTGCAGGCCTGAAGGGACGCGCTCGTGGCGAAGGCGCGCCAGTTGTACGTGTGTTGACAGCCCGTCAAAGCCTCAGGTCTCCAAGCCTCCAAGCCTCACGTCTTCACGTGTTCAGGGCTTCGGCAACACCCGCTCCACCTCTGCGTGCGGCCGCGGGATGACGTGCACCGAGAGCAGCTCGCCGACACGTCGCGCCGCGGCAGCGCCGGCATCGGTCGCCGCCTTCACGGCGCCGACGTCGCCGCGCACCAACACGGTGACATAGCCGGCGCCGATGTACTCGGAGCCGACGAGCGTCACATTGGCGGCCTTGACCATGGCGTCCGCGGCTTCGACCGAGCCAATGAAACCGCGCGTTTCGACCATGCCGAGTGCGTCGCCGAGTGTCTCCATCGAGTTGACCCGCATGATATTCTCGTTTCGATCACCATGCAACGCATGTCCCCGCCGATGCGGCGCGGCCTCGTGCTGTTCACGGCGGCGTTGGTCGTGTCTTCTTGCCGCGCGACCGAGGACACCTCACCGCCGGCCGCCACGATGGCCGCCTCGATGTCGCGAACGCGAGTCCCGCTGGGCAGCCCTGTCGAGATGACCTATCGTTTCACCGTGGCCCCAGACGCGTCACCGCTCGGCTCGCGTCGCGTCTTCGTCCATTTTCTCGATCAAGACGATGAGTTGATGTGGACCGACGATCACGAGCCACCCACGCCCACGACGCAGTGGGCGCCCGGACAGGCCGTCGAATACACGCGGACGATGTTTGCGCCCGTCTACCCGTATGTCGGTCAAGCGAAGGTGGTGGGCGGACTCTACGCCAGCGGCAGCAACGACCGGGTGAAGCTCGCGGGCGACGATCGCGGCGACCGCTCGTACCTGTTGCAGGCGTTCGAGTTGCTGCCGCAAACCGACAACGTCTTCCTGATCTACAAGGACGGCTGGCACGGGGCCGAGGTGGCTCCCGAGGACAAGGATCTGGAATGGCAGTGGACCAAGAAAGAGGCCACGCTGGCATTCCGCAATCCCAAACGTGATGCCGTATTGTACTTGCAGATGGACAATCCGATCGCGCAAACGGGGGGGGCGCGACAGGTCGAGGTGCGCTTTGGCGACCAGGTGCTGACGTCTCTGCCAGTGAGCGCCACCGACGCGCCCGTCCACAAAGTGCCCCTCGCCGCGGCCTCGGTCGGAACAGGCGATATGGTCGAGCTCCGGTTGGTCCCGGATCGAACCTTCGTTCCGGCCCTCGAGCCAGGCTCGTCGAGCGGCGACACGCGCGAGCTCGGCGTGCGCGTGTTCCACGCCTACGTGTTGCCGTCATGAGGAAACGAAACCGGGTTTCCTCTTTCGGCGGGGGACGTGTCACAAACGAAACCCGGTTTCGTGTTCTCGCCTTGACAGGTCTCCTCGTCGTCGCAAGCGACGCTCGCGCAGACATCGTCTTCTTCTCCACTGGCAAGACGATGTCGGTGGCCGCTCATCGCGTCGAGGGCGAGACGGTGGTTCTGTCGCTGCGAGACGGTGGGGAAGTCGTCTGCCCGCGCGCGATCGTCGCGCGCATTGCGCCCGACGAGGTCCCCTACCCGGATCCGCCAGTCGCCGACGCAGCAGCAGTCGTGGCCGAGGTGCCTCGCCCGGAGCAGACGGCGCCGGAAAAGTCGCAGCCCTTCGCGGAGCTGATTTCCGCCGTTGCCGCCGCGAACGAGGTCGATGCGCGTCTTGTGCATGCGATCGTCGACGTCGAATCGAGCTACCAGCCACGCGCTTCACGGGGAGCGGCTGTCTCTCGTCGTGGGAGAGCCCGGCGCGACCGCCGCGGCTTCTCGCCTCCGGTGCAGTTCCGTATAATCGCATCCGATAATGTCCTGTAGGACAATGTCTTACGCGAGAACTCACGTGCGACGGTGAGAGTTCCAGTCGATCCCGGCGTAGCTCGCCCGAATCACGCGCGAGCGAAGGCGGACAGGTTGGGGGGCGGGTAGGCCGGGTTGATTGGATCGGCAACCGCCACCAGCCAGGCAAGTTGCAGGAGGGCAATGGAGTTTCGATGCAGGCTGGTCACGGCCAGCGGCGAGATCGTCGAGAGCGTATACATCGCCCAAACCGAAGCCCATCTCAGGCATGAGCTGGAGGACAAGGGTTTGCACGTTCTCGCGCTCCGGCCGCAGGCGGGTTGGAGCCAACTCTCGTTCGGGAGGGGACGGAGCAAGATTACACGCCACGAGTTCCTGGTGTTCAATCAGGAGCTGGCGACGCTGCTCAAGGCCGGGATGCCGCTCGTGCAGTCGCTCGACATCCTCCGCGTGCGCCTGGCCAACCCCGTCCTCAAGGCTGTGCTCGACGATGTGCACGAGAAGGTGCGGGCCGGCACGGCCCTCTCGGAGGCGTTCCAGGCACACGGCGCTCTGTTTCCGACCGTATATACCGCGTCGCTCATGGCCGGCGAGCGCGCCGGCAATCTCGACTCGGTGCTGCGTCGCTATGTCGCGTACGCGAAGGTCGTCGACACGGTTCGGAAGAAGACGATCTCTGCGCTCATCTATCCGGTCGTCCTCATCCTGCTGGCCATCGTGCTGGTCGGAATCATCGTGCTGAAGGTCGTGCCCACCTTTGCGGACTTCTACGGCAGCTTCGACGCCCAGCTTCCGCTTTCGACCCGTGCCATCGTCGCGGTCTCGAACTTCGCCCGCGACCAGTTTCTGCTCATCGTAATCGCGGTCGTAGGGGCAGCGGTGGCGTTCTTCTGGTGGGTCGGCCAGCCGGGCCAGCGCGCCCGGCTCGATGCGTGGCTGCTGAAGATTCCGGGCATCGGCAAGAGCTTCCACAAGTTCGCGACGGCACAGCTCGCGCGCACGCTGGCCACGTTACTCGGAGGTGGCATCCCGCTCGTCAACGCGCTGGAGATTGCGTCTCACTCGACCGGCAACCGCCACATGGGGCGCGAGATGGAGATCGTCGCGCAGCGAGTGCGTGAAGGGCAAAGCTTTGCCGGCACGCTGCTCGAGCGCAACGTCGTGCCCGATGTCGCCGTCAAGATGGTGGAAGTGGGCGAGTCGACCGGCGCGCTACAGGAGATGCTGAACAGCCTCGCGGATTTCTATGACGAAGAGATCGAGACGGAAGTCGGGCGCTTCGTGACCCTCATCGAGCCCGCGCTCCTCATCATCATGGGCATCGTCATCGCCGCCATCGTGCTGGCGTTGTACCTGCCGCTCTTCGAGCTCACGTCGGTGATGGGTCGCTGACCATGGACGCTACACACCAGGCCGACGAGATCCTCGATCCCGAGACGCTGGCGACGCCCGAGCGTGCTCTCGAAGCCTCGGCCGAGCAGCGCCGCGCCGAGAGCGCGCACGCGCGCCGGCTCGCCGAACGCTATCGCCTCGACTTCCTGGACATGAACCAGTTTCGCATCGACCAAGAGCTGTTTCGGTCGATTCCGGCGGATCTGATGTTGCGCTACGGGTTCGTACCCTCGCGCCGCGACGGCAAAGCGCTCGTCATCGTGGTGTCGGATCCCACGGACCTGCCGATGATCGACGAGCTCTCCGTGCTGCTCGGGACGCCCGTGCGGGTCACGGTCGGGGCCCGGTCGGCCATCGAATCGATCCTCAAAAAGAGCGAGAGCTCGCAGCGCGTGCTCGACGAGGCCACCGAAGAGTTCCAGATTCAACTGCTCAAGGAAGACGACGCAGCCGAGGACAACCTGACCGTCGAGCGTCTCACGAGCGACATCAGCCCGATCATCCGGCTGGTCGATTCCATGATCTTCACCGCCATTCAACGGCGGGCCAGCGACATTCACATCGAGACGCAGGACGATGCGGTGTATGTGAAGTATAGGATCGACGGCGTGCTGCAATCGGCGATGCGGCCGATCGCCAAGCGCTTCCATGGCTCGATCATCTCGCGCATCAAGGTCATGGCCGAGCTGGATATTGCCGAGAAGCGTGTGCCTCAGGATGGACGTTTCAAGCTGCGGGTGCCCGGCAAGACGATCGACTTCCGCGTGTCGGTGATGCCGAGCGTCCACGGGGAGGATTCGGTCATCCGCATCCTCGACAAGCAGTCGATCAGCGAGCAGTTCACCGAGCTGAAGCTGGAGATCTTGGGCTTCCCCGATGCCGAGCTGAAACGCTTCCGCAAGTACATCCGCGAACCCTACGGCATGGTGCTGGTGACGGGGCCCACCGGCAGCGGCAAGACCACCACGCTCTATGCGGCGCTCGCCGAGATTCAGACGATCGAGGACAAGATCATCACGATCGAAGACCCCGTGGAGTATCAACTGCGCGGCATCACGCAGATTCCGATCAACGAGAAGAAGGGGTTGACGTTCGCGCGCGGGCTGCGTTCGATTCTGCGGCATGATCCCGACAAGGTGATGGTGGGGGAGATTCGCGATCCGGAGACCGCGCAGATCGCGATCCAGTCTGCTCTCACCGGGCATTTGGTCTTCACGACCGTCCACGCCAACAACGTCTTCGACGTGCTTGGCCGGTTCCTCAACATGGGCGTCGAGCCCTATCAGTTCATCTCGGCCCTCAACTGCGTCATGGCGCAGCGCCTGGTTCGCCGCATCTGCGAGACCTGCCGCCGGCCGGTGCAGTATCCGGCCGAAATCCTTGCCGAGTCGTCGCTCGGCGAGATCGCCGCCTCGATCACCTTCTACGAAGGCGCCGGCTGCATCGATTGCGGCGGAACGGGCTACAAGGGCCGCATGGCGATCTGCGAGCTGCTCGATCTCACCGATCACATCCGCGAGATCATCCTCGATCGACGGCCCATCTCCGAAGTGAAGCGGGCCGCGCGCGATCAGGGCATGCGCTTCCTGCGCGAGTCGGCCGTCGAGCGCGTCATGGAGGGTCTGACCACGCTGCGCGAGATCAACAAGGTGACGTTCGTCGAATGAAGCCTGCTCTGTTCGACACCGCGCCGCCTGACGTGGCACTCGGGATCGACTCCGGGCACGTGGCCGGTGTGCGCCTCGGCGTCCGCGGCGGCCAGTCGGTTGTCACGGCCTTCGCTCGGGCCCTGCTACCGGCCGAGGCCGTGGTTCCGTCGCTCAACGCGTCGAACATTGCCGATCCAAGCCTGGTGGCCGGAGCGGTCCGACGCGTCATCGACGAAGTGGGCGGCCGGCCCAGGCGCATCGCGCTCATCGTGCCTGATGCGCTTGTCAAGGTGTCGCTCCTCAAGTTCGAGAAGGTGCCATCGCGGGCGGCCGACCTCGACGAGTTGGTTCGCTGGCAGGTGAAGAAGACCGCGCCCTTTCCCATCGAGCAGGGACGCATCAGCTATACGCCCGGTCAACCGACCGCCGACGGCGGCCAGGAATTCATCGTCACGGTGGCGAGGCAGGATCTCATTCAGCAGTACGAGCAGGCCTGCGAAGCCGCGGGTCTCCACGTCGGGCTCGTCGATGTCGCATCCTTCAACGTGATCAACGGCGTCGTGGCGGGGGCGGCGGCACCTACCGGTGACTGGCTGCTGGTCTACATCGCGCCCGGCTACACGACGCTGGCGGTGGTGCGGCACGGGCACCTGATCTTCTTTCGCAACCGCAGCGAGGGTTCCGAGGGTACGCTGACCGATCTCGTCCATCAGACGGCGATGTACTACGAGGACCGCCTGTCGGGCGCAGGTTTCGAGCGTGTCCTCGTCGCGGGTGGGTCGGCCGTGCCCTTGGGCGGCGAGGCGCTTCGCCGCAGTCTCGAAGAGCGGCTGCGTCTGCCGGTCGAGCCCATCGACCCCCGCGTTGCCGCGATGCTCGCCGCGCAGGATGCCGCCAGTCCCGATCTCCTCGACGCGCTGGCGCCGCTCGTCGGCGTACTGCTGCGAGAACGGAAGGCGGCCTGACGTGCTCAGGACGAACCTCGCGTCGCGGCCGTTTTACAACGAACGCCTGGTACGCGCTGGGCTCTTGCTCGTCGCCCTCGTGGCGGTGGTGTTCACGCTCTTCAACGTGGTGCAGGTGATGTCGCTCCGGGCGCGCAGTCGAGAGCTCGAGACGCGGGTCGCCGAATCGACGGCGCGCGCCGCGGCGCTCAGAGCCGAGGCGCAGAAGATCCGCCAATCGCTCAATCAGCAGGATGTGAGCGCCGTGCAGGCGGCGGCGCGTCAAGCCAATCACCTGATCGAGCGGCGCGCGTTCTCGTGGACGGAGCTGTTCAACCATTTCGAGACGACGCTGCCGCCGAGCGTGCGCGTGACGGCCATCCAACCGCAGATTGGCAATGATGGCCGCATGGTCATCGCCATCACCGCGGTGTCGCGGCGCGTGACCGACCTCGAGTCGTTCATCGAGCAGTTGGAAAAGTCGGGCACGTTCTCGGAGACGCTGGCGCGGTCGGCGCAGATTGAAGAAGACGGCACCTTCCGCTCCGTCATCCAGGGATTCTACCGTGAGGCGGCGGCGGCGCCGCCACCGCCGCCACCGGCGCCGGACAGCGCGCCCGCGGCCTCATCCGCCTCAGTCGAGGCGGGCCGGAGTCCGAGATGACCAAGGTCGGAGCAGGAGGGCGCGTGTCGATTGCGCGCGTCGCGGCCGAGCACCGGGCCTGGCTGTTGCCGCTGGGCCTGGCGCTGGCCGCCAACATCGCCGTACTCCTCGCCGTGGTGGTGCCGCTCGCCAGGGCCGCGGCCTCGACCGAGACACGCGCGCAAGCCGCTCGACAGGCCTTGCAGGCGGCGGAACGGGAGCTTAAAGCGGCCGAAGCGACGCGTGACGGGCAGGCGCTGGCGACAGAGGAGCTCACGACGTTTTACGGCGAGGTGTTGCCAGCCGATATCCGCATGGCCGCGCGCATCACCCACGTCAATCTCGCCCAGCTCGCCGAAGAGCACGACGTGCGCTACGAACAGATGGCATCGTCGGCGGCGATCGAGCGCGATTCGCCTCTCGAGCGTCTGCAGGTCACGACGCAGTTGTCGGGCCGCTACGAAGACATTCGCGCCTTCCTGCACCAGTTGGAGACGGCGTCCGACTTTGTCGTCATCGACAACATGGTCCTGGGCGAAGGGACCGAAGACGAGCGGCTGACGCTCGATCTCGAGCTCTCGACCTACTATCGCGCGGGGAAGCATGGAGCCTAAACGGCGAGCGCTATGGCTCGGCGGCGCGCTCGCCGCGGCGATCGCCATCGCCGTCTGGTCGTGGTCGGATAGTTCGGCGCCGGCCGCCGCCTCGCCGAACCGTACGACCCGGACCGCGGCGGCGCAAGGCGGCACCGGCCCGGAGGACACAGGCCCCGTCGACGTGAACCTGGATGCGCTCAAGGCGGGACGAAATGCTCCGCAAGACGGACGACGAAACCCCTTTCGCTTCGGGGGGCGCGACGCGGCGAGCGGGCCGACGGTGCCGGCACCAGCGGTGGGCGCGCCTCAAGAGGTTGCGCCGACTCCACCCGGCGGCCCACCACCGCTGCCGCCGATCGCGCTGAAGTTCATCGGTGTGATCGAGAGAAGCGACGGGACGAAGGTGGCGATCTTGGCGGGTCCGAGCTACACACTCTACGGCCAGGAAGGCCAGACCGTGGACGGTCGCTATCGGCTTCTCACCATCGGTGTGGAGTCGCTCGAGATCGCGCATCTCGATGGGAGCGGACGACAGACGATTCGGCTGACGGGACAGTAGCCATTGCAGATCGCAGATTGCAGATTGCAGATTGCAGAAGTACAAAAGTGCAGAGTTGAGTGCAGAGTGCGAAGTGCAACGCGCAAAGTCGCTGACAAGGCAACGGGATTGCTCGCGCCATCCTTGAGAGCAGCCCGGTTGCTTCGTGCCCTCATCGGGTCGAGGGGCGTAGCCGCGCTGATCGTGGCGGCGACGGTGGCGGGCTGCGCCAGCCGTGCGTTCCCTCGGGGAGATCGCGCCGCGCAGTCCGGGGACTGGGACTCCGCGGTCGAGTACTACACGCAGGCGGTTCAGGATCAGCCCGACAAGGCAGAGTATCGAATCGCGCTCGAACGGGCCCGATTCGCGGCGGCCGCGATGCACATGGATCGGGGGAAGCGCGCCGAGGCCGACGGGCGGCTCGACGAAGCGGTGCGCGAGTATCGACGCGCGGTCGAGTTCGACCCGGGCAACCGCGAGCTGGCGGCACGGGCGGCCACGCTCGAGCGCACGATTCGCGAGCGCCTCGAGAGTGCACAGCCGAGGCCCGAGATCGAGAAGCTGCGCGAGCAGGCGCGCCGACAATCGGCGGAACCGCTCCTCGATCCCACCAGTCGCGAGCCGCTCAACCTGCAGTTCACCAATGCGTCGATGCGCGACATCCTCAACGCCATCGGGTCGGCCTCGGGCATCAACGTGACGTTCGATCGAGATTTTCAGGATCGATCGGTGTCGGTGAAGCTCGACGGCGTGACGTTGGAGCAGGCGCTCCAGCAGATCATGATCTCCAATCAGCTCTTCTACAAGGTCCTCAACGAACGGACTATCCTCGTCGCGCAGGACAACACACAGAAGCGCCAGCAGTACGAAGAGCAGGTGATCCGCACGTTCTTCCTGTCGCACGCCGACGCCACCGAGATGGCGCAACTGCTCATCGGCATTGTCCGCGTGGCTGGCCAGGCGGTTCAGCCGCAGATCTTCCCGAACAAGACAGCCAACACCATTACGGTGCGCGCCGCCGCGCCCGTCGTACAAGTGGTGGAACGCATTCTCTCCGCCAACGACAAGGCACGCGCCGAGGTCGTCATCGACGTGCAGATCCTCGAGGTGGCGCGCGAGCGCGCGAAGGCGTTCGGCCTGAATCTCACGGAGTACGCGCTCGGCGGCATCTTCTCGCCCGAGCAGGCTCCGGGCGGCGGCGACGATGCCGGAGCGGCCACCGCACCGAGCGCGGTGGGATCGCCACCGCCGTTCAATCTCAACACCATCTCGCAAGGGATCAGCACGGCCGACTTCTATCTGGCCATACCCGCCGCCATCGTGCGCTTTCTCGAGAGCGACTCGCAGACCAAGATTCTCGCCAAGCCACAATTACGCGGCGCCGAAGGGCAGAAGGTGTCGGTCAATCTCGGCGAGGAGGTGCCCGTGCCATCGACCACGTTTACACCACTCGCGACCGGCGGTGCCAACGCCAACCCGCTGACGTCGTTCACCTACCGCCCGCTGGGGGTCATCGTGACGATGACGCCGCGGGTCACCTACGAAGGTGAGATCGTGCTCGACCTCGAGCTCGAGAACAGCGCTCGTGGGTCCGACGTCAATATCGCCGGACAGAATCTGCCCGCCTTCAATTCGCGCAAGGTGACCACCCGATTGCGCCTCCGCGACGGTGAATCGAATCTCATCGCCGGGTTGTTGCGAGAGGACGAGAGACGATCGCTCACCGGCTTCCCTGGCCTCATCCGCATGCCACTCCTGCGGCAGCTCTTTGCGAACAACGACACCAACATCCGCCAGACCGACATCGTCATGTTGCTGACGCCGCGGATCATCCGCACGCACAATCTCTCGGCCGACGATCTCACGCCGATCTACATCGGCACCCAGAGCAACATGTCGCTCGGCGGCGGACCGCCGCCCCTCATCGGCGGCGGCGAGCCGCTGGCGACGGAACCACCGCCAGCCGCGGGCACCGCACCCACAGGCACACAGCCGATCGTGCCAGGTCCGCCGCGCGTGCCGCCGGGCAGCGGCCCCGTGCCCGGGACGACGAGCCTGCCAGTGCCCGCGCCGGCAACGCCGCCCTCGCCGTTTCAGCCGCCGCCCGCTGTGGCACAGCCGGCGGTGCCTCGGGACCCTGTCGCGCCGCCTGACGCGCCGCCGGCAGTGACGTTCCAGACGCCGGCGCAGGTGTCGATTGCTCCGCCGGCCGAGATGCGGGTGGGCGGCGGGCCGTACACGCTGCCACTGGTGGTCAACGGAGCGAACCGGCTCTCGACGCTGTCGGTCACCGTGACCTTCAACCCGGCGCTGGTCCGCGTGTCGGCGGTTACGGAAGGGCCGCTGATGAGACAAGGCGGCGCGACGGTCACGTTCACGCAACAAGTGGATGCCGCCAGCGGACGCATCGATATCGCGGTGACGCGCGCCGGCGACCAAACCGGCGTCGCTGGCTCTGGCACCGTCGCGGCGCTGCTCGTCGAGCCTCTCGCACCGGGCACGTCGACGCTGTCGATGAGCGGTGTCGGCGCAATCGCCGGCGGCGGCATGGCGCCCCTGATCTTTCTGCCGGCGAATCTCACGATCAAATAGTGCAAAGCGCAGAATGCAGAGTTGCGAGGTTGCTGACAAGGCAACCAGGGACGAAGAACAGATGCGACGGATAGCGCGGCGGCTCGGGCAGGCGGGGGAGCGTGGCTATACGTTCGTCGAGTTGCTCGTGGTCACCACAATCGTCTTGATCCTGGCGTCGGCGGTGCAGCCGCTCGCGAAGGTGGCAATGCAGCGGCAGAAGGAATCGGAGCTGCGGCGCCAATTGCGCGAGATGCGAACGGCCATCGACAACTTTCACGACGGTGTATTGTCGGGTCAGATTCCCACGACCGAGCTCAAGCCGAACAACGAAGGCTATCCGCCCGACCTCGAGACACTGGTCGAGGGTGTTTCTGCCGCCAACGACGCGAGCGGGCGTAAGCTCAAATACCTGCGGCGCATTCCCGTCGACCCGATGACGCGAAGCGCGGAGTGGGGACTTCGTTCCTATCAGGACAAGCCGGATGCCTCGCGGTGGGGCGGGCAGAACGTCTTCGACGTGTATACGCTCAGCGAGGGCACCGGGCTCGATGGCACCAAGTATCGTGATTGGTAAATTGCGATCGCGACGCCAAGCCGGCGAGCGCGGTTGGACCATCATCGAGCTGCTCGTCGTCATCACGATCGTCGTGATCCTGGCGAGCATGGGCATGGTGCAGTATCGCAACAGCATCGTGCGGACGCGCGAAGCGGTGCTGAAGGAAGATCTCTTCCGCATGCGCGACGCGATCGATCAGTATCACGCCGACAAAGGGAAGTATCCGCAGTCGCTCGAGGAGTTGGTCACGGACGGCTACCTGCGCGAGATCCCCGAGGACCCGATCACGCAATCGAGCTCGACGTGGCAAGCCGTGCCCACCGAACCCGACCCGAATAATCCCGCGGCGGAGCCAGGCGTCTACGACGTCAAGAGCGGGTCCGAACAGACCTCGCTCGAAGGCACGGCGTATTCGGAGTGGAACTGAGAGGAAAACGAAACCGGGTTCATTAAGCAACCTGGTCAACCAGGTTGCTGATCCGAACCCGGTTTCGTTTTCGTCCCCTTACGGCGTGATCCGCACCGACGTCGACGCGCTTCCCTCGCGCCCGTCCGTGGTGACGACGAGGACCGACGCGGTGAAGGTGCCGGTCGCGCCGTAGCGATGCTGGATCTGAAGTTGGGTGCTGGCGACGCCGGCCGTACCGTCGCCGAAGTCCCAGTACACGGCGCGGATGGCGCTGCCCGCCGGCGGCGTGGCCGTCGCCGTCAATGTCACCAAGCCCTGTGTGGTGGCGAGACTGGCCGGATTGGGCGCTGCCGTCAGACCGACAGCGACGGGTGCCCGGTCGTTCACCGTCACGATCACCGACGCGACACTGCGAATTCCCTGGGCATTGACCGCATCCGCGGTCACCGTGTAGGTACCCCGTTGCGCATAGACGTGCGACACCGCCCGCTGCGCCGTCACGGGCCCCAGGTTCTGTCTCGGCGTCCCATCGCCGAAGTCGACGATCACTTCGCGCAGGCTCACGGTGCCGACGGGCGCGATGGTGAAGCCGACGGGCACACCGACCTCGGGCGTTGTCGTCGATACAGCAAGCGTCACGGCTGCGGCTTGCAGCTCGATCGTGGCGGTGGCGCCGCCGGCTCGCGCGGACACCGTGGCCGCGCCGAACGCGGTGACCGTGGTGCGTGCTTCGCCGTTGGCGTCGGTGATGGCCGAGCCGGGCGAGACTGCGGCGGCACCACCAATCTGCAACTCGACGGCCTCGGCCGAGGCGCTGCCGGAAAACGCGCCGATCCGTGCGGTTCCCGAGGTCGATCCGGCTCGATATGTCACCGCCGCCAAACCGTTGGTCGTCCGCGCTTCACGCGGCTCGATCGACCCGAGGGTTGAGGTGAACGTGACGAGCGTCCCGTTCTGCGGCGGCGTACCCGCCGCTTCCACCACCACGGCGGTGATATCGGCCGACCCGTTGAGGGGCAGGCTCGTCGTATTGATATTGAGCGTGACCGTGGATCCCGTCGGTGCCGTGAGCGGCACCTTGTCGCAACTGACAAGGACGACCGTCAGAGCGGCCAGGAGTATCCGGCTGAAGATCCGTGACACGACAGCAACCGTTAAGGATAATAGGCGCATGAAGTTAGCCGGTCAAGGCGAGATCGACCCGAGGCGCCGCCACGAAAGTGGCTACGCCATGGCGGCTCTGCTGGTCGGCATGACCATGATGGCCATCCTGATGGGTGCGGCGCTGCCGTCGTGGACTCACATGGCCCAGCGCGAGAAGGAAGAGGAGTATCTGTTCCGCGCACGTCAATACGCTCGGGCCATCCGCACGTATCAGGACAAGATGCAAGTGGCGAACGTCCCGGCGCCGAGTGTGGACTTTCTCATCGAGCAGCGCTTCCTGCGTAAGAGGTACAAGGACCCGCTCAGCGGCGAAGACTTCGCCCTGATCCAAGCGCCGGTTGCGGCGCCGCCGGGCCAAGTGGGGCAGCCTCAGCCCCAGCCGGGCGGGCAAGGCATCCAGGGGGCACAGACCGGCGGCTTCATCGGCGTCACATCGAAGAAGAAGAAGGCGGCGATCAAGCTGTTCAAGGGCCAAGCGACCACCTACGACCAATGGGCCATGACGTTCATGGACGTGCCCAGCCCCATGGGGAGGGGCGTTCCGGGCGCTGCCGGCGCCACGAATCCGGCGGGCGGTAGCGGATTTCAGCCCGTGAATCCCGGCGCGTTTGGCGGCGGAGGTGTGCCCCCCGGATCGATGGGCGGCGGCGCGTCGCCCTTCTCTCCGGCCGGGCCGAATCAACCCGTGCCGCAATTTCCCGGAGGCAGCGGGTTCGGTCAGCCGACGCAACCACCATCTGGCGCCTTGCCGTTTGGCCAACCGATGCAACCCGCGCCCGGACAGCCGGTCCAGAAGTTCCCCCCGCCCCCGAGCGCGACCGGCACCCGACCGTTCCAGCCCGTTCCGGTGAAGCCGCCACTGTAAAGACGCCGTCGGCGCACCAGCGGTCGGCGTCGAGCAGGTTGCTGAAAGGCTGTGAATCAATAGCCACGAAGGCCACGCCCCTCGACTCCGCTCGGGGCCTTGCCTTCGTGCTCTTCGTGGGCTCGTGGCTTTCCTTCGTCTGTCGGCAGAGTGCAGAGAGAACCCAGCAACCTGACTACAGCCTTTGCCTTCTGACTTCAGGCTCGGGCTCTTTCATCGGCCTGCTAGTCTGTGACGCTGCGCCAGCCGCGCTTCGACAGGTCTCGTGCGACCACCCACGCCGCGATGACCGCCACCGCGAGATAGGGCAGAGAGGCCGCGAGATTGTCGAGTAACGCGCGGCCGGTGCCGAACAGGACCGCGTACACGAAAACAGTACCCGCTACCCAACTGAGGAGCATCCGACTGGCAGGAACTGGAGCAGGCTCGCCTGCCGCGGACGCGATGCGCGCCCAGCCGGCGCCGTCCGGCCGCACGCGTCGATAGAACGCGATGAGGTGCGCATCCGACTCTGGAGTCGTCAGGAACGTCACGACCAGCCAGCACACCGTTGTCCACGCGACAACAATCAACAAGGTGTCGGGAAAGGCGAGCGAGGTGAAGGTCTTGAGCGTCGCGTAGCCGATCGCCGCCCCCACCATCGCGGCTATCTCGGACCACGCGTTGATGCGCCACCAATACCAGCGCAGGATCAGCACGAGGCCGATGCCGGCCCCCGACTCGAGGACGAACTCCCATGCCTGCCGGATGCTCTCGAGATAGAACGTCACGACGGCGCTCGCCATCATCAGCGCAATCGTGGTCACCCGGCCGGCCCAGACGTAGTGGGCATCGGTGGCATCGGTTCGGAGGAACCGCCGGTAGAAATCGTTGACGATGTAGGACGTGCCCCAGTTGAGTTGCGTCGAGATGGTCGACATGTAGGCGGCGAAGAAGGCGCCCAACATGAGCCCGCGCCAGCCGACCGGCAAGTGGTCGCGCATCACGTAGACGTAACCGGCCTCCTTGTCGGTCAGCTCGGGATAGAGCACGAGCGACGCCAACCCGACGATGATCCACGGCCACGGTCGCACGCAGTAGTGCGCGACGGTGAACCAGAGCGTCGCCAGCAGAGAGTGACGCTCGTCCTTGGCCGACATCATGCGTTGAGCGACGTAACCGCCGCCGCCCGGTTCCTGGCCGGGGTACCAGCTCGCCCACCACTGCACGCACACGTAGGCGAGGAAGCTGGCGAGTGGCAGGGTCGCAAAGGTTGCCGTCTCTTGCAGGGTCATTGCGCCGAAGTCGGGCACAAAGGCGAAGGCTGCGTCGGGCAGCGACGCGCGCAAGCCTGTGAGGCCGCCAATCTCCGGTAAGGAGAGCGCGAAATACGCGAGCGCGACCGACGCGGCCATGGCAAACGCGAACTGGAAGAAGTCGGTGACGACGACGCCCCACAGCCCCGAGAGCGCGCTGTAGATCCCGGTGATGGCCAGGCTGACGAGGACGGCCGTCAAGCGATCCCAACCGAGCGTCACCGCGAGGATCTTCGCCATCGCGAGATTCACCCAGCCCATGATCACGCAGTTGATGGGGATGCCGAGATAGAGGGCGCGGAACCCGCGCAGGATTGCCGCCGGGCGACCCGTGTAGCGAAGCTCCGCGAACTCGACATCGGTGAGAATGCCGGCACGCCGCCACAAGCGCGCGAAGAAGAACACCGTCAGCATGCTGCCGGCGCCCGCGCTCCACCAGATCCAGTTGCCGGCGATGCCGTTGCGCGCCACCAGCCCGGCCACCGCCAGCGGCGTATCCGCCGCGAAGGTAGTCGCCACCATCGACGTGCCGGCCAGCCACCAAGGCAGATTGCGGCCGCTCAGAAAGAACTCGTTGACGCTGCGGCTCCCGCGCTTGGACAGCAGCACGCCGATCGCGGCCGAGATGATGAAGTAGAGGACGATGATGGCCCAGTCGAGCGTGGTGAGCGTCACAACGGCCGATTATAGCTGCGGCAATCGGCCCTTCACTGTGCGTCGATGGCTGCGACGACCGCGTCGTGGAATGCGCGGCGCACGTCCCGAATACCCACGCCCTCACGTGTGGGATGCACGCGGTTGGTCAACAACACGACGTAGAGATCCTGCGCCGGATCGATCCAGAGCGAGGTTCCCGTGTAGCCGGTGTGTCCAAAGGCGCGTGCCGACATGCGAGTGCCACAGGACGATGAGGTGCGCATCGTGTCCCAGCCGAGCGCGCGAGAGCTGCCTGGGACCGCCGAAGGCGAGGTGAAGCGATGCGCGCTCATTGGTGAGATGCTCGGAACGCCCCCCGACAACGCCTGCATCCACCAGCGTGCGGCCGCAGCGACGGCGTCGGCAGGACCGAACAGGCCGGCATGCGCCGCGATGCCATCCAGCGCGGCGGCATTCTCGTCGTGTACCTCACCTTGAAGCATTCGCCCGCGCCACCGGTCGTGCTCTGTCGGCGCCACATCGTCCGGAGGAACGGGGCCATACCGCATCGCCTCGGATCGGCCCGGCAGCACGGCGCGCCAGGTGTCGAACTGGGTCGAGAGCGGTGCCCCGCCAGCATCCTCGAGGATGAAGCCTACGAGCATGAAGCCGACGTCGCTGTAGAGCGAGGTCGCGCGCGGGGGATAGACGAGTGGCTCGCGCATGATGGCGGCTTCGAACGCCGGCCGCCCGTGCGCGTGGAGATAATACGGGCGATACGCGGGCAGGCCAGAACTGTGCTCGAGCAGGTCTCGCATCGTGACGTCGCGCCGATCGTCGGCGTCCCAGCCCTGGAGCCAACTGCGAACCAGATCGTCAGGGGCGATGCGGCCGGAATCGACGAGCCCGAGCGTCAACGTCGCTCCCGCCAGAACTTTGGTCAACGACGCCAGGTCGAAGATGGTGTCGGGACGCACCGGCGGCGCGCCTGCCTCGTAGGTGAGATGGCCAACGGCCAACGTCTCGACGGCGCCTGCCTGGCGACCGATATGCGCGACTGCGCCCGGAAACACACGCGCCGCGATCCCGGCGGCGAGTATCTCGCGCGCTTGCGCGAACGTGATCATCGTAGGTCAACCGACACCGTTGAAGGCGCCGGAGCCAGGCGCGCGCCCGTCCACGCCACGGCGCACGTCGTGACCGCCCCGATGAACACATACCAGGTGAAGGCCACGCTGGTGCCGATCCAGACGCCCGTCATCACAAGCAGGCCGGCGACCATGCCGACGAGCACGTCACGCTCGCGGACGGCGCTCGTGAGCGTCCCGAGGAGAAAGGCGCCGAGCACTGAGCCCGACGCGAAGGACAGCACGGATAGGCCAGCGTCGAGCACCGAGCGATCCATGAGCTGCGCCCCGAGCGCGACGGCGACCTGGACGATGCCCCAGACGACCGTCGCGGCCCGCGATACGCGCATCTGCAACGGCTGATCGGCCAACGGATTCATGTAGCGCAGATAGAAGTCCTGCAGCGTCGTGGCCGCCATCGCGTTCAGCGACGGCGAGAGCGCGGCCGCGACGATGGCCGCAACGATGAAGCCGGCGAGCCCGTTGGTCAGCGAGCTCACGACGAAGATCGGCAGGATCTCGTCGGGCCGTGACAGCGGGCGGGGCAGCGGCACGTGAAGGTAGTAGGCATACAACATGATGCCGATGAGGAGAAACACGATGAACTGCGCGAAGACCAGGACGCCACTCAGCACCAGCCCGGTGACGGCGTCGCGTTGGCTTCGGGCGGCCAGCAGCCGCTGCACGAGAAACTGATCCGTACCGTGCGTGGCAAGTGTCAGCGCGATGCCGCCGAGCACGCCCGCCCACAGCGTGTACGGACGAGTGACGTCGAGGGAGACATCGAGCACCGCGAACTTGCCGGCCGCCCGTCCGACCTCGACCACTTCCGCCCAGCCGCCAGGAATACGCGCGAGGAGCGCGAGCGCCACGGCGGCGGCGCCGGCCGCATACACGAACATCTGCACGACGTCGGTCCAGATGACCGCGGACACGCCGCCTCGGACCGTGTACAGAATCATCGCCGCGCCAAGCACGACGATGACCCCGGATACGGGTAGCTGCGTCACGACCGCGATCACGAGCGCCGTCGCAAACAGCCGAATCCCGTCGGCCAGCGAGCGCGTGAGCAGGAAGATGCTGGCCGAGAGCGCTTTCACCGATGTGCCGAATCGGCGTTGCAGCAGCTCGTAGGAGGTGAAGAGATCGCCGCGGAAATAGGCCGGAATGAAGAGCGCGCTGACCAGGAGACGGCCGATGACGTAGCCCGCTGCCAACTGGAGGAAGGTCATGTTGCCGGTGTAGGACGCGGCGGGAATGCCGATGAAGGTGAGCGTGCTCGTCTCGGTGGCAACGATGGTGAAGCAGATCGCCCACCAGGGCACACTCCGATCGGTCAGGAAGTAGTCACGGGTGGTACGTTGGAAGCGGGCGAACCAGGATCCGAATGCCGTGATCGCTGCCAGATAGCCGCCGATGACCAGGTAGTCCGCCCATGTGAGCGCCATCGAGTGGAGCGTATCAGCGAACAGTCGGGGATTGACGGTCGGACCGCGGACGGCATACGGCACACGAAGACGCCAGACTCTAGGCGGCACGCGGCACGCGGCAAGCGGCAAGCGGCAGGCGGCAGGCGGGAGAAGGCAGAAGACAGAAGACAGAAGCGAATAGCATTTCCAAGCCTGCAAGACTCCGAGCCCAGAACCGGAAGCCATGCCCCGCGACTAGCGCTCGGGGCGTCCTGATTCACAGGCACTCTGCACTTTGCACTCTGCACTTTCCACTTTGCACTCTGCCTCCCCGATTCGCCCGGAACGGTAACATAGGCAATTCCATGCACGTGATGGGGATCGATGCTGGCGGATCCAAGACCGTGGCGTATCTCGCCGGGGGCGCCGGGCAGATCGTTGGCGAAGGGCGCGCCGGCGGCGCGAATCTGCAAGCGCACGGCGAGCTGGAAGTGGAGAAGGCTCTGCATCACGCCATCGAACAGGCGCTCGGCGACCGCGATGTGACAATCGCGGCGATCTGCCTCGGGATTGCCGGCGTCGACCGGCCCGACGAAGTGCACATCGTCAGTTCCATGCTGCGTCGGCTTGGCTTCAAGACCCGGGTCCTCATCGTCAACGACGCGCTCATCGCGCTCGTGGCCGCGACCGACGAGGAGCCCGGGATCGTCGTGATCTCAGGCACCGGATCGATCGCCTACGGCCTGAGCAGCAAGGGGGTGGCCGCCCGAGCCGGCGGCTGGGGATCCGTTCTCGGCGACGAGGGATCCGGCTACTGGATGGGCCGGCGCGCGCTGGTGGCGGTCATGCGCGCGTTCGATGGACGCGGCCCCGCGACCGAGCTCACGCAGCTGATGCTCGAGCACTTCAACGTCACGCGGCCGGACGGTCTGGTGCGCGAGATCTACGATCGACCTGTCGCGCGGCGGGCGATCGCGGCGACAGGCCTGATCGTCGAGCGAGCGCGAGCGGCCGGGGATCTTGTCGCAAGCGAGATTCTGGCGGATGCGGCGAGCGAGATTGGCGAGTCCGTTCGCTCGGTGGCCACCAGGTTGGGCATGCGCGGCGAGCCATTCCGCACGGTGCTCGCGGGCGGCATGTTCAAAGCTATTCCGTGGCTCGTCGCCGACGTCACGCGGCGTCTGGAGGAGATCGTGCCGAGAAGCACGGCGATCCTGCTCGAGGTCGAGCCGGCGGTGGGCGCCGTGCGGCTGGCGCTGCGCGAGGCGGGCGGCGGGGCGCGGGTCTTCTATAGCGAGCTCCGGCATGTGAGCGCGCAGCAGGCGGTTGACTGGTCGCGCGTCCACACGTTCAACCTGGACGAGTTCATTGGCCTGGGCGAGAGCGATGCGACGAGCTACCGCCGCTTCATGCAACAGCACCTCTTCGCGCACGTGAACCTTGCGCGGTCGCAGATCCACTTCCTCGACGGCAAGGCGCGAGATCCAGTCACGGAGTGCGAGCGCTACGAGCGCGCGATCGGCGAGATCGGGGGCATCGATCTGCAAGTGCTCGGCATCGGTGCAAATGGGCACATCGGCTTCAATGAGCCAGGTGACGGACTCGTCGCGCGTACGCATCGCGTGAGGCTTCTCGACCGGTCGCGAGCGGACAATGCCTGGTGGTTCGGCGGCGACCCCCGGCGCGTCCCGGCCGAAGCATTGTCGATGGGGATGGGAACGATTCTGCAGGCTCGAGCGCTCGTGCTCATGGCGACGGGGCCGGCGAAAGGAGATGCCGTGGCCGCCATGATCAACGGCCCGGTCACGACGCGGGTCCCCGCGTCGTTCCTGCAGCTGCACCCGAACGTGACGGTGATGCTCGATGAGGACGCGGCGGCCAGCTAGCGAGAGAAAACGAAGCCCGGTTTCGTTCCTACCGCCTGCCGTCGAGCAACAGGCGCAGCCGCGGCTCGATGTCTTCGCCAATCGCGTCTCGCACCTGGTCGTGCGCCTTGCGCAGCCGTGTGAGCGCCTTCGACATGGGCAGCCCCGTCTTCTGCATGACGATCGCCGCCTTCACATTCCAGTGCGCCTTGTGGAGCAGCTTGTCGGCCTCTTCCGCCTCGAGGCCGGTGACGATGTTGACGATGCGCCGCGCGCGGTCGCGCAGCTTCTCGGAGCCGACGTGCACGTCGACCATGAGATTCCCGTACGTTTTGCCCATGAGAATCATCGCGCCCGTCGTCAGCATGTTGAGGACGAGCTTGGTGGCGGTGCCCGCCTTCAAGCGCGTCGAGCCGGCGATGACTTCGGGCCCGACGGCGGGCGCAATCGTGAGATCGACGAAGCTTTGCAGCTCCGTGCGCGGATCGCACGTCACAAAGATGATGCGCGCGCCCGCCTGACGCGCGCGCGTCAGAGCGCCGCGCACGAACGGCGTCATCCCACTCGCCGAGACGCCGATGAGCACATCCTTTTTGGTGGGATCGAGACGATGGACCTGGCGCGCGCCTTCCTCGTAATCGTCCTCGGCGCCTTCCTTGGCCCGCAAGATGGCGTTTCGGCCGCCAGCCATGATGGCTTGCACGATGGTGGCATCCGTGCCGAAGGTCGGCGGCATCTCGGACGATTCGAGCACGCCAAGACGGCCACTCGTGCCGGCGCCGACGAAGACGACCCGGCCGCCCTTGCGCAGCGCCTTGGCCAGCATGTCGGCGCCGACCGCGATCCGATCGCGCTCGCGCTGCACCGCGGTCAGGACCTTTCGATCTTCGGCCAACATCAGATCGACGATGCCAGCCGCCGGCAGCTTGTCTATCGCGAGCGTGGCGGGATTGATCGCCTCAGTCGGAAGGGACTGCCACTTCGAACGTGTGGGCATCGACGAGAACTCCCGGGCGCTTGATGGTCCGCCTGAAGCCGCGGAGGCCGCGGAAACGACTGATGGTAGTCCCCGTCATTTGAGGTGTCAACGTCGCCGACCAGGCACGTCGCCGACCAGGCACAACCGGGTTGATGTCGAGGATTCAAGAACGGGGTTGATTTCGAGGGTCAAGGAATCAACCCGGTTGCGTATCATGAGCGTTTCGTATCATGAGCATGGATGCTGCCATGAGCGCGCTGGCCGACGTCTACCTTTCGCATCTCCAGTTGCAACGACGGCTCTCGGACAACACGGTTGCCAGTTACGGTCGCGACCTTGCCGCGCTCGAGGAGTTCGCCGTCGGTCGCCGTACGACGTCCGCCGCATTGGACCGCACGGCGCTCGAAGCCTTTGTTCGAGAGCGAATGATGAGCGGCCGCTCGCCTCGTTCGGTCGCGCGGTTCGTCGCGTGCGCTCGCGGCTTCTACCGTTATCTCACCCTGCACCGTCACGTCGCGGCGAATCCGGCAGAAGACCTTCGCGCGCCGCGCGCATGGACGACCCTGCCCAAGTATCTGACCGTCGACGAAGTCGACCGCTTGCTCGACATGCCGAACGTGGAGACGGCACGTGGGCTGAGAGATCGGGCCTTGATCGAGCTCCTCTATGCGACGGGCCTGCGCGTCTCAGAGCTCGTGGGGCTCAGGCCGAGCGATCTGAATCTCGAGGCGCACCATCTGACCACGATGGGGAAGGGGCGCAAGCAGCGGATCGTGCCCATCGGCGACGAAGCGGCCGTTTGGGTGGAGCGCTACGTGCGCGAGGCGCGGCCACGGCTGCTCGGACGCCGTCAATCGCCGCGCCTCTTCGTCAATGCACGCGGCGGGGCGGGATTATCACGAGTGGGCTTCTGGAAAATCCTGAAGGCCTACGCCATCGAAGCGGGCGTCGGGCACAACATCAGCCCTCACGTTCTGCGCCATTCGTTCGCGACACACCTCCTGGAACGAGGAGCCGATCTGAGAGCCATACAAATGATGCTGGGCCACGCCGATCTCTCCACCACGCAGATCTATACGCATGTGCTCGAATCGCGGCTCCGCGCGCTCTATGAACGATTCCATCCGCGCGCGTAAACGTCGCCGCCTCGGACCCGGGCGCGTCAACACGGCAGCGGGTGAGGCCGGCGCGTGCGGCTCCCTGTAATCGTGGGGGGGCTGACCGGGCTCGCTGCCGTCGGCGTCCTCATCGTGTCGCTCCTTCCGCCCGCGGCTCTGCCGCCCAGCGCCGATCCATCACCGTCCCGGTTTCCCGTGGCTCGAGGCGCCTACCACGTGCACTCACAGCGCTCCGACGGCACCGGCACGCTTGACCAGATCGCCTCGGCAGCATCAGACGCGGATCTCGACTTCGTGATCGTCACCGACCATGGCGACGCCACACGGGCGCCCGAGCTGCCTCGCTACCGCTCCGGCGTCCTCGTCCTCGACGGCGTGGAGATCGCGACGACGGCAGGCCACTATGTCGTCCTCGATCTGCCGCAAGCGCCGTATCCGTTCGCCGGCTCGCCTGATGCGGTCATCGAGGACGTCAAGCGGCTCGGGGGTTTTGGGATTGCCGCTCACCCCGACTCGGCGAAGCCTCGGCTGCGCTGGACGGCTTGGCAGGCGCCGCTCGACGGCATCGAATGGCTGAACGCCGACAGCGAGTGGCGGGATGAGCTCTGGGCTTCACTTGGCCGTGGTCTCATGACCTATGTGTTCCGTCCACCGGAAACTCTCGCGGCACTGCTCGACCGACCGGCACAGACGCTTCAACACTGGGACGAGCTCGCTCGCCAGGCTCGAGTCGTGGGACTGGCCGGCGCCGATGCGCACGCGCGGCTGGGCTATCGACAAACAGTCGACCCATACGACGACCGCGTGCTCGCACGGATACCTGGCTACGCATCTTCATTC
>JAIVJN010000446.1 GCA_020200025.1 Acidobacteriota bacterium
TCGCTTCGCGCTGATCGGTCCGGAACGCGGCGACGAGATGGCCTACATTCGCGCGCTACTCGCGGCACGTATCGGGACGCGCGCGTCAGCCGCTTGACTTGCGAGCAAAGTTTGACGATGGCTCGAGTGGGATTCATGGTGACGGAGGCCGGCCCGGGTTTACGAGTGCCGGCATCTCCGGAACGCGGCGCGAAGTCTCGACTGCATTACTTGTTGCGGCATCTCGATGTGACGCGAGGCTACACACGTCGCGTCGCCGAGCGCATCCCCGTCGATCGGCTCGACTGGTCGCCAGCACCCGGTCTTCCCTCGATTGCCGACAAGCTCCGGTACATCGGGGCGAGGGGCCGATGGGTCTACGTCGAGCGGGCGCTGGGGAGGCCGCCCGCCTATCCCGGGCATGGTCCCGAGCTCTGCTACGGACGCGAAGGGATTCTGGCTTTTCTCGACGGCCTGCACGCCGAGTCGCTCAGCCTGCTGCGATCGATGGAGGATGCCGAGCTCGATCGTTATGTGCAGGCGCCAAACGGCGCCGAGCTGCCCGTGTGGCGCTGGCTGCAGTCGATGGTCGAAGAAGAGGCGCAGGTACGCGGGCAGGTCGAGCTGATGCTCAACCTCGCCGGCATCCCTGTGCGCGAGCTCGCGCATATTGCATGACGTTGAGCGCGCCCGCGTTCAGAAAACCGCCGCGAACGATCCGCCGGTCCGAGCAGGCTGATGAGAAGCCAGAACCTGAAGTCAGAAGGCAAAAGTCAGAAGTCAGAACCGAAATGTCTCCTCAGGGTCTTCAATTTCTGCCTTCTGCCTTTTGACTTCCTCCTTCAGGTTGCGGGATCTTTAGGCACCCTGCTAGAAGGCGAAGTCGACACCTACGACCGTCGTCAGGCGATTCCGTAGGCCCGCATCGGTGAACGGAAACAGGACGTTCGCCGAGACCAGCAGGTCGCCCCACACGTTGGCCTTCACGCCGACCGCGCCGAATACCAAATTCAGATTGCCAGCGCGCGGCTGGAATTCTTCGAACACGGCGGTCCTGGGTGGGGACACGGGCACGCCCGGTTCCTGGAAGGCGAAAGTCTCTTGCCCCACCGATAGTCGGCCTACATTGCGCAACGTCCGGCCGACGATGTCGCCGAGCACGGTGACACGGGGCGTGGCGATGAGCTCCACGCCCGCCGCATATCCCACCTCGTCGGGCACCGCGCTCGTGCCGACCCCAGTCAGACCGAGGTCGGGAAGATCGCCGGCCGCCAGCGTGTAGCCGATATTGACGTGCTGCGCGAAGCGACCGCGTCCGGTCGACGCCACGAAGTACATGCGCGTCTGCCCGCCCGCGCCGAGCAGCTCGTCCTGATCGCCGGTCGGCAGACGGAAATCGGCGCCCACGGCGAGCCCGCCCCCCGTCACGTCGGCGATGCGATATTTCGTCCGCAACACCACGTCACCGAGGCCGTTTGCCGACCCTTCCTGCCGGAACGCCGCCGTCAGCGCGTTGGGATTACCAGGCTCGAAGGTGTGGATGTTCGGATTCGTGCTCGTCGCCAGCCGCACGATCGTGGCCACCACATCGGCATCGAGCGAGACCTGCACGAAGGGAATCGCGATCCCGACATCCCATCGATCGCTCAGACCGTAGTTGGCAAAGACCGACACCGTGTTGCTCGAGGCCTCGAGCGAGAGCGCGGCTTCGATGATGTCGCCTTCGAAGAAGGGCGTCTCACGGCTGCCATCCGGCGTGGGCACCGTGCCGAAAAGCGGTGGCCCTTCGGCCCCGCCGACGCCGCAACACTCCTGATGACGCAAGTAGAACTTCACCGAGCCGTCGTCGAGCGACAAGCCCTCGAACTTGTTGTAGGACGAGCGCTGATAGTTGAAGCCCGCGCTCAGTCGCCCTTTGCCGATCGTCAGCGCGCGTTCGGCGAACGCCGGACCGAAGCTATCGCTGCCACGGCGGAACGTGCCGAGCGCCGAGTCGAAGCTGTAGGTCAGTCCGCCGGTCGACGACCCGAGGGGAAATGACGACAACTGCGCGAGAAACTGTGTGTTGAAGCTCTGCACGATCGCCACGGCGGGATTGTCCGGATCGTTCACCGTGAGTGGACTGAAATGGGCGGCGTGCGTAAACACGCCGCCGCCCGGGGACGGCAGACGCACCTCACCAAGGATGAGCGACGGCAACACGGAGGCGAGCGGCGGGTCGCCTGCTTGCGCGGCGGCGGGGGCGGCCAGGCCGAGTGCGAACGCGAGCAAAGCACTGATGAGCGCCACGTTGCATTTCATCACTATCTCCAAAGATCGAAGAGACCTAACACGAAGCGCCCGACGGCCACGAAGGCCACGACGGCCACGAAGAAGTCACCTCAAGGTGTTTGTGTTGTGACCGGTCTCCGCGAGACCTCTCTCCGCGTCCCACCGCCTGCCGCCTGCCGCCTGCCGAGTCTTCTTGTTGTCTCGTCAGCGTTCGAACGTATCGATGAGCCACACATCCTGCTGTCGCTTGAGCCGCAGCACGCGGGTCACCGTCGTCGTCTGTTTCGAGCCCGCCCGCGGCACCAGCGTCTGCTTCACGCGGCAACTAACGCGGGCGCCGCTGTCAGTGGCCGACAAGACCGTGATCTCGTCGATGTCCACTTCGAGCGACCGCATCTGCCGGAAGGCGTTCTTGAGCGTTTCAGGATCGGCGGACGGCTGTACCTTCTTGACCGCGTCGGCGTCCAGGCTTTCGAGCGCCGCGGTGTACTGGTTCAGGGGATCGACCATCGGCGCGTACCGCATCATGTCCTCCGAAGGCGCCGGGGGCATGGGCGAGGTTTATCGCGCACAGGACCAGCGCCTCGGGCGGGAGGTCGCCCTCAAGGTGCTGCCCGAGGCATTCGCGCACGATCCCGAGCGCCGCGGGCGCTTCGAGCGCGAAGCTCGCTTGTTAGCGTCGCTCAATCATCCCAACATCGCCACGGTCCACGGTCTTCAGGAAGTCGGCCCGCACAGCTTCCTCGAGATGGAAATGGTGCCGGGCGACACGCTCACGCAAATCTTCGCGCGCGGGCCAATGACCGTGCGCGACGCCCTGCCCATCTTCCAGCAAATCGCGCTGGCACTCGAAGCGGCACACGAGCGCGGCATCATCCACCGCGACCTGAAACCCTCCAACGTGAAGGTGATGCCCGAAGGGCGCGTCAAGGTGCTGGACTTCGGCCTGGCCAAAGCCCTGACCGAAGACAATCCGCACGCCTCGGCTTCGGTCAACAGAACCACGTTCGAGCTCTCGGCGACGGGAATGGGCGTCGTCTTGGGCACCGCGGCTTATATGAGCCCCGAGCAGGCGCGCGGTAAGCCCGTCGATCGGCGCACGGATATCTGGGCGTTCGGTTCGGTGCTCTACGAGGCGCTGACCGGCACCCCGCCTTTTCGAGCGGACACGTTCTCCGACACGCTGGTGAAGGTGCTCACCGAGGAGCCCGATTGGTCGGCTCTCACCAACTGTCCACCCGCCGTCACGAAGCTGCTGCAGCGCTGCCTGCGGAAGGAACCGCACAGCCGCCTGCGCGACATCGCGGACGCTCGGCTCGAGATCGAGGAAGTGCTCGGGAGCAGCGAACTGGGCCGCTCTGCGATCTCGCTGCCGGCCGGTGCCACCGCCCGACGATCGTTGCGACTCTCGACGACGGTCGCCGTCGCCGTGGCGGCCGCCAGCGTCGGTTTGACCGCAGGCTGGCTCATCGCCCGCAGCACGGCGCCGGCACCCGCCCCCGCCGAGACCGCGCGCCGCTTGGCCGTGCCGCTCTCGGCCTCACAGCGCCTCGTCAGCGATCTTGCCGTTCCGATGGCGGTCACACCCGACGGCTCCGCCATCGTTTACGCGGCGACCGACGGTGATACAAGGACGCGACTGTTGCTCCGGCGTCTGGATCAGTTCGACGCTACGCCGATTGCTGGCACCGACGGGGCCAGTGCGCCATTCTTCTCGCCCGATGGGCGATGGGTTGGCTTCCACGCCGCGGGGGCGCTGCAGAAAGTGTCGCTCGCGGGAGGTGCGCCGCTTCGGATCGCGGAGGCACCCACGGTGTGGAGCGCGTCGTGGGGCCGCGACGATACGATCTTGTTCGCGACAGCGCTTCCCGGAGACGGCATATGGCGAGTGAGCGCCGCGGGTGGGCAACCGGAGCGCTTGACGCGGCCCGATCCCGCGAAGCGGGAGCTGCGCCATGCCGCCGCACAGCTCTTGCCCGACGGCCGCCGCGCGCTCTTCAGCGTGCTCGGCGCCGATGGCTGGAGTGCGGCGATTCTCGCGCTCGATACCAAGCAGGTCACGCCTGTGCCAGGTCGCCTGGGGGGAGCCGCTCAATACGTGGCGGGCGACCGTCTCGTCTTTGCCCAGGACGGCGGCCTCGTGGCCTTGTCCCTCGATCTCGAGCGCGGAACGCTGGGATCGTCGCCCGTCCCCATGCTCGAGCGTGTCGCGACCGCGCGGCTCGGCTTTCCCTTCTTCGCCGTCTCGGCCTCAGGCTCGCTCGTCTACGTGCCCGCCGACCGTATTCTTCCCCGTCGCACCCTCATGACTGTCGATCGAGATGGACGGGCGGTCCCGATGACGCATGAGCCTGCGGCCTTCGCTTACCCACGCTTCGCACGCGACGGCCGACGACTCGCGGTGAGCATCGGCAC
>JAIVJN010000219.1 GCA_020200025.1 Acidobacteriota bacterium
CCGCCACGCCAGCCGTCGTCGATCGAACGCGGCTGCTCGCGCAGCAGCAGGGACGCGTGGAGGAGCTGCGCCACACGAAGTACGAGGCGATTCTCGCCGGCATACCGGCCATCACCGTCGTGCCCGGGGAGGCGCGCTTCACCGATGGCCATAGCCTCGCGGTGACGCTGACCGCGGGAGGCCACCGCCTGGTGCAGTTCGACCGGTGCCTGATCGCCACAGGAGCCAGTGCGTCGGTCCCGCCGGTGCCCGGCTTGGCGGAGACGCCGTACTGGACCTCCAACGAGGCGCTCGCGAGCGACCGCAGTCCGCCACGGCTCGCGGTGATTGGTTCGTCGGTCGTCGCGGTGGAGCTCGCCCAGGCGTTCGCGCGCCTCGGCAGCGACGTCACGATCCTCGCCCGCAGCACGCTGTTCTTCCGCGAAGACCCGGCGATCGGCGAAGCCCTCACTGAGGCTTTCCGCGCCGAGGACATCACGGTGCTGCCGCACACGCAGGCCGAGGCCGTCTCGTTCAAGGACGGCGAATTCACACTGGTCACCAGCGACGGCACGGTCCGTGCCGATCAGCTCCTGGTGGCGACAGGCCGCGCGCCGAACACGCGAGGTCTCCATCTGGACGCGATCGGCGTCACACTCGACGCGCGCGGCGCGATCGCGGTGGACGAGCACATGCGCACGAGCGCGCCGGATATCTACGCGGCCGGCGACTGCACCGATCAGCCGCAGTTCGTGTACGTCGCGGCGTCGGCGGGCACGCGTGCCGCGATCAACATGACGGGCGGCGATGCCGCCCTGGATCTGACCACGATGCCGGCCGTCGTCTTCACCGATCCGCAGGTGGCGACGGTGGGGCTGAGCGAAGCGGAGGCGCACCTGCAGAACATCGAGACCGACAGCCGCACGCTGCCGCTCGACGCCGTGCCCCGCGCGCTCGTCAACTTCGACACGCGCGGCTTCATCAAGGTCGTCGCCGAGGCGGGTACGGGCCGGCTGCTCGGCGTGCAGGCTGTCGCGCCGGAAGCGGGTGAAGTCATCCAGGCTGCCGCCCTGGCCCTCCGCGCCCGGATGACCGTGCATGACCTGGCCGATCAGTTGTTCCCCTACCTGACGATGGTCGAAGGGCTGAAGCTGGCGGCGCAGACGTTCACGAAGGACGTCCGCCAGCTTTCCTGCTGCGCCGGATAGCATTCAGGCCAGGAGTTGGAAGGGCGGCACGTCCTCGTGGCTGCCGGAGCGAAACCCGTCGATCTCGGTATTCCAGGGGGCGAGCACCTTGTTACCAGCGAACAATTTCTCGAGCTCGACGATCTTCCATCGGGCGTCGTCTTCGTGGGTGGCGGGTTCATTTCGTTCGAATTCGCGCACGTCGCGGCGAGGGCCGGCGCGCGAGTCACGATTCTCCACCGAGGTGAGCGCCCGCTGGAGTTGTTCGACCCCGATCTTGTCTATCTGCTCGCGGCGCGCACGCGCGCCCTCGGCATCGATCTCCAACTTGGCACCAGCGTGACCGGCATCGAGCGGTCTGGCGAGGGGTTCGTCGTCCACGCCTCGACGGGCGGCGCCGTGCGCCGCGTCGAGGGCGCGCTCGTCGTCCACGGCGCCGGTCGAGTACCGGAAATCGACGATCTTGGTCTGGACATCGCCGGCGTCGCGTGGGATCAGCGCCGCGGCGTGACCGTGAACGATTACCTCCAAAGCGTATCGAATCCCGCCGTCTACGCAGCCGGCGATGCCGCGGCGACCGGCGGCCCGCCACTGACCCCGGTTGCCGGCTACGACGCCCGCGTCGTGGCGATGAACCTGCTCGAAGGCAACACCGTCAGACCCGATTATTCGATCGTGCCGAGCGTTCTCTTCACTCTCCCGCCGCTGGCCTCAGTGGGACTGGGCGAGCAGGCCGCGCGCGAGGCGGGCCTGACGTTCGCGACGCATCACGAGAAGACCGACGGGTGGTATTCATCCCGCCGCATTGGCGAGGAGGCGTCAGGCTTCAAGGTCCTGGTCGAAGAGAGCACCGGGCGCGTGTTGGGCGCGCACCTCCTGGGCCCTCATGCCGAGGAAGTCATAAACCTTTTTGCGGTCGCCATGCGCGGGGGCCTGTCGGCGGCGGATCTCAAGTCCATGCTCTTCGGCTATCCGACGAGCGCCTCCGACGTGCCGTACATGGTCTGATTGGCCGCTGCGGCAACTGATGATGATCGGCGCGGCTCGAGCCCATCTATAGGGCGGCATGCAGCCGTGCGCAGACAGGCACGATTCCCGCAGACAACGACCTGCCGACGGAGTATGCATGCTTACACAGCAGCCTCAGCCAGTTGATGAGCACGGAGCACGCGGCGACACCGCGCGCATCTACCACGAGATCCGGCAGACGCTGCGCGTGAGCGGAGTCAATCTGAACTTCCGCACATGGGCTGCGTTTTCTCAGTTCTTCCCGGCGATGTGGGCGGCGATGCAGCCGATTGCCGCGTCACGCGCATTCGAGTCGGCCAGCGACGATCTTCGCGCTCGGGCTGCGGACCTCGTACTCACCCTGCCGGCACTTCGAACTGGCGCCGCGGTTGGCGAGAGCCAGCGATTTCAGATCGAGGGGGCGCTCGCGCTCTACCACTACGTCAACCCGAAACTGTTGGTCTTCACGGTGCTCGTGAGACGAGGCCTGCACGGTGAGCGGACCGCGTCGGGCCAGCACGGCGCGATAGATTTGGCAGCACGGGTTCCATTCGGCCCGCCCCGGAGCATGGCCGCGATGGAGATGGTGGACGAGAATCCCCGCGACAAGCGGCTGCGGCGCCTGTTCAGCGATATCAAAAAGACGCTCCAGCTTTCCTCGATCAACAGCGATTACCGCACACTGGCGCTCTGGCCCGACTATCTCGAGCCCGCCTGGGGTGCGCTGAAGCCCATGGTGCAAACCGAGGCGTATCGCGAGGGGGCGGTCGCGCTCGGCGATCATGCGCGCGCGGCAGCCGACCGCTTTGCCACGCCGCAGGGTTTCGACCTGCGTCGTCTTGGCGCCCGTGGGGAGAAGACGCAGGCGCTGTCTGATGTGACTGACCGTTTCGAGCGCCTGCTACCGCCGCTGATACTGAACGTCGGGCTGTTTGCGCGGGACTGGTGGCCGGATGATCGGCTGCGACCATCTCCGTTCCCGCTGACGGAAACCACACATATGGAGGAGCGGCGATGACGTGGCGCGATTTTCAGCGATTGCAGCGGGTCGCGGAAGTCCGCGACACCTTCATCAGCTACCTGGAGGATGGCAAAGGCACTCCGGTGGTACTGCTGCATGGAATCCCGACATGGTCGTACTTGTGGACGCCGGTCCTCGGCCCCCTGACACGCGTGGCGAGGGTGCTGACGCCAGACCTGCCGGGCTTTGGCTTTTCAGACAAGCGGGACAGATTCGATCGGTCCATTGCCCGGCAGGCTGAGCTCATCGATGCCTGGATGGACCGCATCGGTGTCGAGTCAGCAGTGATCGGACGATGATCCTCTGGGGCGAAGACGACGTGTTTCAGCCGATAGCGTATGGCGAGCGGCTCGCCTGGGACATTCCGGGCGCGCAATTCGTTCGGCTCGGCGGCGCCCGGCACTTCGCGATGGTGGACCGCCCTCGGGCCGTGGCGGACCGACTGAGCACCTTCGTCACAGGGGGATGAGGCACAGCAATCATCTCTGGCCCGGTGCGCTCGCAGGGGCTGTCGCCGGCATTGTCATGGCCGCGGCGATGATGGGCTACGTGCTCGTCCGCCAGCAGAGTGTCTGGACGAACCCGAACCTCATTGCGGTCATGTGGATGGGTCCGAAGGCGGCGACTGGGGGGTTCGGGATCGCGACGATCGTCGGATTCGCCACGCACATGGCTGCGAGCGTGCTGATGGGCGTGATGGGCATTCCGTTCATCCCGGCCCTGCCCCGCGGCGCGCACCGTTCTGGCGGCGTTCGCGTATGCTCTCGCCTCATACCCCGTGGCGATTGCATTTGTGATGACGTGGGCAACCCTCTCTTCGTCGAGCGGACGCCGGTGGTGCCGATGACGATGCCCACATCGTGTTCGGCCTCGTCTATGGATGGACGTTCCTCGCGCTTGTCGGACGGTCAGACCGGCGATCGTAGAATCGCTGGTCAACTTCCGGAGTCCTCTGTTGGAGACCGCGAGCCGTAGAGCTGCTGCACGTCGGCCCGACTTGGTCCCCGCTTCGCCTGCTGCGCCTGCGCCGTCGGAGGCTCATTCCACGGCATGTATCCGACAACGAGTTTGGGTACGTTGATGAACACGGTTGTGCCCGATCGTTTGACGACCGCGTCCAGGGGAATATACGTGTCTTTTTCGAAGATCATTCCCCTCGGGACCACCAGGAATCCCCCCGCCTCACCGCCGGACTCGACGTGCTCGACCTGTCCGATTTCGCCGTGGTCGGAGCCACGCACCTTGTCGCCCGGCTGCACAGCCGCACCAACCGTTCCCGTGGGGTGGATCGCCTCGAGGAATTCGTCGACCGACATGACGGCATTCGCAATGAGTGGGTAATTGACGCGGATCGATGCCTCGTAGGCGGGGAGGTTCTCCGCCCCGATGGCGTCCCAGACAAACGTCACGTCGTACCCATGTTCCGTGGCGTGCCGACCCGTCGATTCGCAACACAGGTTCGCTGTCATCCCGGCAATCACCAGCTGTGTCGTACCGAGGCGCCGCAGGTGCTCGGGCAGGTCGGTCTCGAAGACATCCGTCCCCTTGTGCGGCAGCAGCACCGTTTCCGTTGCG
>JAIVJN010000030.1 GCA_020200025.1 Acidobacteriota bacterium
GTATCTCGGCGACGATTGAAGAATGGCTGCTCTCGGCGGAGTATGTCCTCTCGGGCGGTAATATCAACGTCATCCTCTGCGAGCGCGGCATCCGCACGTTCGAAACCTCCACGCGCAACACGCTCGACATCTCGGCGATCCCGATCGTCAAGCAGTTATGCCACCTGCCCGTGTTCGTCGATCCGAGCCACGGCACGGGCCGGCGCGACAAAGTGGCGCCGATGGCCCGCGCGGCCGTGGCCGCGGGCGCCGACGGCCTCATCATCGAGGTGCACAATGACCCGGATCACGCGATGAGCGACGGCGCGCAATCGCTCTTTCCGACGCAGTTCGATCGCTTGATGGCCGAGTTGCGGATCATCGCTCCCGCCATCGGGCGCAGCATTTGCCTCGAACCGGTCGCGCGCCGGGGTTGGGCCCGGTAGAGCACGGTCAGGTCCCGGAAGAGGCAAAGCAAACCACGCGGCAGGCGGCCGGCGAGAGTATGGCCCGGGGCCGTGGGCTCGAGGCTTCGCGTAAGCTCCCCCACGAATCGCGCCAAGCGCGCCGAGAGGTAGGCGTGCTACGTGACGTCAGTGACCTTCGGTTTATCGATGGCGTCGCTCCGTGACGCCTCCAGCGCGCCGCGCGAGAGGTTCGCGGCGTCGAACAGGCGCCGCACGGCCGTAGGCTCGGCGAGGTGGTCAGCCATGAGACGCAGCTCCTCCGACAGACGCAGGAGCAGTGGCTGCAACTCGTCGCTGTTGGTGGCGAGCACGCTCTCCCAAAGGGAAGACGCACTTCCCGCGAGCCGCGTCGTGTCGCGCAGTCCGCTCCCGGCCCAACTCAAACCACCTGCGCCCGCCGCGTCTGCGGCTGTGACCATCAATGCACTTGCGACCACCTGTGGCAGGTGACTGACGGCCGCCATCACGCGGTCGTGCGTTTCAGCGTCCGTCCAGACGGGGAGAGCGCCCAAGTCTCGGATGAGCGCTTCGGCTCGGGCATCGAGCGGCGTGTCGCCGGTGCCGATCAGGAGCCACGGCCGACCGTCGAACAGATCGGCGCGGGCGGCAAGGGCGCCGCCGATCTCGCCGCCGGCTATCGGATGCCCGCCAACGAAGGTCTCGCATCCAGCTTTCCTGAACGCAGCCACGATCGCGCGCTTCGTGCTGCCGACATCCGTTACCAATGTGCGGGCGGACCTCAGGCGGACGATGTCGGTAACGGTATTCAGGATCGTGGACACTGGGGTGGCCAAGATGATTACGTCGGCGTCCGTCACGACTGAGAGGTCGGGGGAGGCGAGGTCGCAAACACCCGCCACGATATGGTTGAGGAGCTTCTCCGGGTGATCGACACCGGCAATGCGAAGGCTCGGCCACCGGCGGCGGGCGGCAAGTGCCACAGACGTGCCGATGAGTCCGAGACCGACGACGACCAGGGTCAGGGGCTGAGTGCTCACACGTATCACCGGCTGGCCTCCGCGCCGGAGCGCATGTAACTGTAGTCGGTTGCGGCTTGACCGAGCACACCGGAGCTCTCCGTGCCGTCTGGCGACAAGTAGTCCCTGCCGCTTGCCGCTCTCCGCTTTCCGCCGGCCGCTTTCCGCTTGCCGCCTGCCGCCGGCCGCCGGCCGCTTTCCGCTTGCCGATAAGTGTCTCAGACGTCCCGACAAGCCTTGCCGGAGCGCGACGTATAATTCGAATCCGCGATGAACAAGGTACTCCGCTCCGCCGAGGACGCCGCTGCCCTCGTTCCTGATGGAGCCACGATCATGATGGGTGGCTTCGGGCTCTGCGGCATCCCGGAGAACCTCGTCGCCGCGCTGCACCGCCGCGGCACGAAGCAGCTCACCATCGTCAGCAACAACGCCGGCGTCGACGGGTTCGGCGTGGGCCTCCTGCTGAAGTCGCGGCAAGTCCGCAAGATGATCAGCACCTATGTGGGCGAGAACAAGGAGTTCGAGCGGCAGTTTCTTCAGAAAGAGATCGACGTGGAGCTGGTACCGCAAGGCACGTTCTCGGAACGCATCCGCGCCGGCGGTGCCGGCATCGGCGGGTTCTACACCCCGACGGGCTACGGCACGCTCGTCGCAGAGGGCAAGGAGACGCGCGTCATCGAGGGGCGGCCCTATGTGTTGGAGCTGCCGCTGAAGGCCGACTTCGCCTTCGTGAAAGCGTGGAAAGCCGACACGGACGGGAATCTGATCTACCGCCGCACGGCGCGCAATTTCAATCCCATCATGGCCACCGCCGCGCGCGTCACCGTCGCCGAGGTGGAGCACCTCGTTCAGCCCGGCGCACTCGATGCCGACGCCGTCCACACGCCCGGTATTTTCGTGAAGCACGTGCTCCAAGGCCAGGGATACGAGCGACGGGTCGAGAAGCGCACGACTCGGGCCGTGAGACGGTAGCCACGAACGAGACTTATGATCGATAAGCGCGAACGCATCATCCGCCGCGTGGCCCGCGAGCTGCGCGACGGCGATTACGTCAACCTGGGCATCGGCATGCCGACCCTGGTGGCCAATTACGTCCCTGAGGGTGTGCACATCACGCTCCATTCGGAGAACGGCATGCTTGGGGTCGGTCCCTATCCGAGCGACGCGGACGTCGATCCCGACTTGATCAATGCCGGCAAGGAGACGGTGACCGAGCTGCCGGGCGCGAGCTATTTCAGCAGCGCAGACTCGTTCGCCATGGTGCGAGGCGGCCATATCGATTTGACGGTGCTCGGTGCGCTCGAGGTCGACGAAGAAGGCAATCTCGCCAATTGGATGATTCCCGGCAAGATGGTGAAAGGCATGGGGGGCGCCATGGATCTCGTCGCCGGCGCGAAACGGGTGATCATCGCCATGGAGCACACCACACGCGAGGGTGACCACAAGATTCTGCGACGCTGCACCCTGCCGCTCACCGGCGTCAAAGTGGTCAACCAGATCGTGACCGAGCTGGCCGTCATCGACGTGACGCCGAACGGGTTGGTGCTGCGCGAGATCGCAGCCGATGCCACGCTCGCGGCGGTCACGGCGGCGACGGCCGCGACCCTGCACACTGAAGGCACGATCGGGACCTTCTAGCCACCCATAGCGAGCGAGGAACGTGGCGCACCCAGAACTGGCGTTCATACTCAGCGCATGTCGAACGGCCATTGGCTCGTTCGGGGGTTCGCTGAGGGATCTCACGGCGCCCGAGCTGGGCGCCGTGGTCGTCGGCGAGGCCGTCGCGCGGGCGGGCATCTCACCGGCGGACGTTGGAGATGTCTACTTGGGGTGCGTGCTTCAGGCCGGTGCCGGGATGAACGTCGCCCGTCAAGCGGCGATCAAAGCCGGACTACCCGTCTCGGTGCCGGCGGCGACGATCAACCGCGTGTGCGGCTCGGGCCTGCAGGCCGTCGTCCACGCCGTCGACACCGTCCGGGTGGGTTACACCGAGCTTGTCGTCGCCGGTGGCACCGAGTCGATGAGCAACGCACCATACCTTCTCGAGAGCGCTCGTTGGGGTCAACGGATGGGTCATACGGAAGCGCTCGACTCCATGATCCATGAAGGCCTCACCGACGCGATGCACCTGTGCCACATGGGGATGACCGCCGAAGAAGTGGCAAGCCGGTACGGCGTCGACCGCGCCGACCAGGATGCGTTCGCTGCGGAGAGCCAGCGCCGCGCGGCGGCCGCCATTGCCGCGGGTGCGTTCGCGCAACAGATCGTCGCGGTGGACACCCCGCAGAAAAAAGGCGGCGTCGCTCGCTTTTCTATCGACGAGTATCCTCGCGCCGATAGCACGGTGGAGAAGCTGGCCGCGCTCAGGCCGGCCTTCAAGAAGGATGGTACGGTCACGGCCGGCAACTCGTCCGGCATCAACGACGGCGCGGCTGCCGTCGTCGTGGCAAGCGCGGAGCGTGTGGAACGAGACGGGCTCCGTCCGCTGGCGGCAGTCTTGTCGTACGCCACGGTTGGCGTCGAGCCGATGATCATGGGCATCGGCCCGGCGCCGGCCGTCCGCAAGGCGGTCGAGCGCGCCGGCCTGTTGCTGAGCGACATCGATCTATTCGAGCTCAACGAAGCCTTCGCTGCCCAATCGGTCGCCGTGCTGCGCGATCTCGAGGCCGATCCGGACCGTGTCAACGTCCACGGCGGCGCGATCGCGCTTGGCCATCCCATCGGTGCGAGCGGCGCCCGAGTGCTGACGACGTTGATTCATGCGTTGCGAGCACGGGGCGGCGGGTACGGCGTAGCGGGGCTGTGCATCGGTGGCGGCATGGGCATCGCCGTGGTGATTCGCGCCGACGCCGTCACCGAACCTCATCTGACTCGGTAAGCGTTCGGTGGGGCGGGTCACATCCGCCATCAGAGGACCCCTCGGCGCGGTGTCGCCTCTCGCATAGGCCTGGTAGGCGAGTAGGGTCGATAGGTTCCGCACATTGTCCACACAGTCGTCCGATTCTTTGCGGCACTTTGCTGCTATCACGTTGCCGTCTCATGTGTCGGACGCGTTGGTGCGCCACGCGCGCCAGTCGGCGCCATTCGAGTGCTGTGGCCTGCTCATCGGAGATGAGTCGGCGATTGTCGACCTCTACCACGTCCAGAACATCGCGTCAGAGCCACGGCGAATGTACAGTGTCGATCCGGACGCGTATTTCCACGCCATACGCGAGGCGCGGTCACGCGGTCTCCAGGTGATTGGCGCGTATCACTCGCACCCGGGCAGCCTGGCCGTGCCATCGCCGACCGACCGTGAGCACGCGTTCTCCGGATTTCTGTTCGTGATCGTGGGGCTGGCAGACGATCCACCCACCGTGTTGGGCTGGGAGCTGATCGCCGGGAACTTCGCCGCGGTTCCACTCGTCAAGACGGCGTAACAGCACACGGCACACGGACGCGGCAGACGAAGGTCAGCCTATCTCGATCCTGTGTCACATCCGCCGTATGCCGTGTGCCGTATGCCGTCCCGTATGCGGTCCTTTGTTTCCAGGAGAGGACATCCTGTGGACGAGCCCGTGGTGAGCACTTCTCGGCGCAGGCGGTTGGTCGCGGCCGCGTTCTGTGCGCTCGGCCTGATGCTAGTGGGGAGTAGCGGCGCGCGCGGACAAACGGCCGACAGCGACGCCCCTAAACCGCGTATCTACCGAACCACCGGTGCGCGAATCGCTGTCGGACGCAGTATCGCAGTCCATCGAGACGAAGAAGTGCGCGACGCGGTGGTTGTGGTCGGCGGATCGGTCCGCGTCGACGGACGTGTGCGCGACGGCATCGTCGTCGTGGGCGGAAACGTGGAGCTCGGCCCCGAGGCACAGGTCGATGGGGACGTCGTGCTGCTCGGTGGGACGCTCACTCGCGCAGACGGCGCACGCCTGTACGGCGGGGTCAGCGACCTCACTTTTGGCGACTGGCCGCGCTGGTCGGTGGGGCTGCGCTTCTGGCCTTGGATCGAGCTCTCGGATGCGGCGCGCTGGATCGGGCTCGCCGCCGCCGTGCTCCGTGTGTCGGTGCTCGCTGTGCTCATGGGCATCGTGCTGCTCGCCCTCGCCATCACGATCGTCGGCATCCCGATCGTCCTGCTCCTGCTCCCGTTGACTTTCGTCGCCAGCCTCGTCGCGTTGCTGCTTGGCTTTACCGCGCTTGCATGTCGGGTGGGGGAGTGGATCGAGGATCGCCTCGGCTGGCGTCTGCACAGTGCCCTTGCCGCCACTGCGCTCGGCCTTCTAGTCATCGTCGGGCCGACCTTGCTGTCGCGTGCGCTCGGCGTGGCTCCCGAGCCGCTGCGCTGGGCAGCCCTGGGCCTGCTCATTCTGGGCGTCGCCGTCGAGTTCCTCGTCTGGACGATGGGGTTGGGAGCGACCCTGATGACCAGCTTCGGCCGCAGAGCGACGACGCCACCCGCCATTCAGGCGCTGTAGCGACAGCGGGCCTCACGCGAGCCGGCGGAGCTCCTCTATGGCAGCCCGGCGCGCACTTGCACCGTGGCTTGTGCGAAGCCGTTGATCCGCGTTCCTTTCTTCAGGCGAAACTGGATGCGGTAGCCTCCGGGCGCGCGGTAAATGTGCTCGACACTGTAGCGCCGCCGAATCTCGCTCTTGCCGGCTTCGTACGGCGCGCAATCGGCTGCCGAACTGGACGTCGTCCCATCACCCCAATCCCATTCGATCACCGGGCAATAGAGCGCCTCGAAGTCGTCCGAGCCTCCTCTCAGCTCCGCGCTGAGCCGGATGCGGGCCGGGGCAAACGCGACGGCGGGCGATGCTCGCAGTGATACACTGGGTCGTTTGTCGTTTGCGTCTTTGTGATTGGGGTCGACCTGCGCGCGCGCGGCGCCCGCGGTAACCATGAGGATCGCCAAGAAGGCAGGACTCAGCATCCAGCGGAGTGTCGAGCGCATGATAATGGCGCGAACCTCTCACGTTGGATTGTAACGATCCGCCTTGGGCGCTTCAACCGTGCACGCTCCTTCCCTCTGATCCTCAATGCGACCTGCATACGAGATCCCGCACTTCTCCACAATTTCAACCGCCCCCCGCGACGCCGACGTGGAGCTGCTCGCGGTGCCCTGGTTCGAGGGCATGGTGGCGCTCCCAACGGAGCTGGACGCGGTTGCGGGTGCCGACCTTCGCTCGGCCATCGATCGGGGCGAGTTCGCCGGGCGCTCGTGCGATCTCTACGCGACGCGCATCACCGCGCCCGGCTGGAAGGCCAGCCGGGCGGTCGTGGTGGGAGGCGGCCGTCGCGACGAGATGAGGGTCGAGACGACGCGGCGAATGGCCGCTGCCGTGGGCCTGATGGCCCGTCAACAACGCCTGCCGCGTGTCGCTTGGGTTGCGGACGCCGACGATCCGCAACTCGTCCAATCAGTCGCCGAAGGATTCGCGCTCGCCAACTTCGACAACGGGCACTACAAGAGTCGCGACGACGCGCCGTTCTTTCTCTCCCATGTGCTCATCGCCGGTGGAGATGCCGACGCAATCGAGCGCGGCCGTATCGTCGGCGAGTCGATGAACGCCGCGCGTCTCCTCATCAACGAGCCCGGCAATCGGCTGACACCGCGTGAGCTCGCGGAGCGAGGGGCCGCGATCGCCGCGGTGCCCGGCGTCGACGCTGAAATTCTTGATGAAGCGCAGCTCGCCGAGCTGCAGATGGGCCTTCTTTTGGGCGTCGCGCGCGGCAGCGCCGAGCCCCCGCGGCTGCTCGCGCTTCGCTACGAGCCCAGCGACGCGCCGCCTGGCCCCATGCTCGGTCTGGTCGGCAAAGGCATCACGTTCGACACCGGTGGGATCTCGATCAAACCGTCGGATGGTATGGAGCGGATGAAAGACGACATGGCGGGCGGGGCCGCCGTCATTGCCGCCCTCCGCGCCATCGCGCTGCAGAAGCTTCCCGTCAGAGTTATCGCCGTCGTGCCGACCACCGAGAACATGCCGGGAGGGAAGGCCGTGAAGCCCGGTGACGTGCTGCACGGCGCGTCCGGTCTGACCGTCGAAGTGAACAATACGGACGCCGAAGGCCGCCTCGTGCTCGGCGACGGCTTGTGGTACGCCCAGCGGCTGGGCGCGACGCACCTGGTCGATGTCGCCACGCTCACCGGTGCCTGCGTCGTCGCGCTCGGTCGGGTAACAACCGGCCTTTTCGGTGCCCCCAATGGCTGGGTGGACGCACTGCGCAGCGCCGCCGAGCGCGCAGGTGAGCGGGTGTGGCCCTTGCCTCTCTTCGATGAATACAGAGAGAGCTTGAAAAGCGAGATCGCCGACATGGTGAACAGCCCCGGGCGCCCGGCCGGCGCCATCACGGCGGCGATGTTCTTGAAGGAGTTCGTCGGCGACCTCCCCTGGGCGCACCTGGACATTGCCGGAACGGCGTGGGCCGAAGAGGCGAAGGCGTGGACGCCGAAGGGCGCGACCGGGGTGATGGTGGCGACGCTCGTCGAGTTGGCGCGTTCGGCCGGGTCGCCCTGGCCAACTCGCTGAAGGGCACTACAGTACAATCGACTCGTGGAGCTCCAGCCGCCGCCCGACGCGATCACGCCGACGATCGTCGAGGTTGTCCCGGAAGCCGCGCCCAGCCTGAGCATGATCGACGTCGCCCTCGCCGCCTTCGGCGTGACCGGCATCATCATGGTCGCCGCGGTCGTGGCCGGTCTTCTGGCCGGCGCACTCTTCATCTGGTTCCGCCAGCGTCACGCAGTTTCTACGATCGAGGCGCAAGGCGGGTCCGCCGACCTGTTCAAGGCCTAGCACGCAACCTGGTTGCCCTCACAAGGGGAACCTGGTTGCTCTCGCAACTCATGAGAACAACCTGGTTGCTATACCTGGCTTCGTCACCGCTCCGTCACCTTGCCCGACCCCTTTAGCGACCGCCGATAGCGCAGGACGGCGGCGTGCAGCGCCTCGGCAATCCGCTGACGGTAGGCCGACGTCTTCAGCAACTGTGCGTCCTGTTTGTGCGTGAGGAAGGAGATCTCGGCGAGGACGCTCGGCATGCCCGCGCCGATGAGAACGACGAACGGCGCCTTCTTCACGCCCAGGTCGCGCACGCCGCTGTTGACCCGGCGCAACCGTGAGACGAGCGATTCCTGCACCATGCGCGCAAGATCGCGCGACTCGTCGAGCTTGTTGTTGAGCGCGATGGCCTTGATGATGTCCGGCAGGTTGTGCATCGTGCGGTCGGAGCCGGCATTTTCGCGCGCTGCGACCGCCTCGGCCTCCGCCGACGAGGCGAAGCTGAGGATGTAGGTCTCGACGCCGCGCGCCGACACGTTGCGGCTGGCGTTGGCGTGAATCGAGAGAAAGAGGTCGGCGTTCTCGCGGTTGGCAATCGCCGTTCGTTCCTCGAGCGAAACGTAAACGTCGCTGCGTCGCGTCAGGACGGTGTCGATGCCTGGCTCCTGTTGCAGGAGCTTTTCGAGTCTGAGCGCGACATCGAGGGTGAGCTCGGCCTCGTTGAGCTCGCGGACGCCGGCGCCCGGATCGCGTCCCCCGTGCCCAGGATCGATGACGATGCGCGAGGCGCCGAGCCCCAGTTGGCGGGCGATCGAGAATCCGCCGACCGAGTTGGCGACGGGTGGCGCGGGCGGGACGGCGGCCGGCGCGGTCTCGCGCGAGGGGACGGTCATCACCGCCGGCTTGGTCGGCGTCTCCACCCGTGGTGCCGGAGCGGGCTTTCTCGCGACTGTCTCCGGCGGCGTGGCTATCGCCGGCACCTTGAGCGCAGGCGCCGCGGCAGACTCGGTTTCCCAGCGCGCGGCGGGCAAGGCGTCCGTCTCGGGCGCGATGATCGGTTCCGGATCCATTCTCACCGGCACGCGCGTTACCGGAGCCGTTCTTGCCGCCGTTGGGGCGGCGCGCCGCTCAGGTGACGCGCTGGGCGGGGCCACGGCCGCGCCGCCTGCCTCCGCGGCCCGCTCGGGCGTCGAGACGCGTTCGCAATCGATCACGATGCGGAACGGGTTGTAGAGTGGATAGGCGCTGTAACGCGCCACTCCTTCACTGTCCAGGACGACGCGCACGGTGCTGTTCGGATGGCGACCGACGCGAATGTGCCGCACCACGTCCTCCTCGAACTGAAACGAGGCATCGCGCAGCGCGGGTGCGACGCCAACGCCTTTCAAGTCCAGGAACACCCGGGATGGACCGGTGATGCGTTCTTCTCTGTAGTCGACCTCGCGATCGATGAACAGCGTGATGCGCACGGTTTCCGGCAGAACCGTACGTTCGATACGAGTGAGCGTGGCTCGTCGAGGTTCGGGCGCCGGCCCTGGGGCGGAGGACGGCGCGGGCGAGCTCGCGGTCACCGCCGGCGCGGATGCCGGGCCCGCCTGGGTCCGCGGCGGCGCGGGGGCGGCTGGGTCTGTTGGCAGTGATCGCATCACCCTAGGATCCAGCGATTCGACGGCAGATTGCGCCTTCCGCAACAACGAGCTGCTGGGGTATTCGGTGATGAGCTGCTGGTACGCTCGCAACGCCGGCTGGCGGCTCTCCTCGCGCGCAAAGCGGTGGAACAGAGTTCGATTGAGCTCGGCGGCCTGCCAGAGAGCATTGTCGCTATAGGCGCTCGCGGGATAGCGCCGGACGAGCGCCTGATACAACGCCACGATGCGCTGAGCCTCTCGCACGGCGCTCGAGCGCTCGGGCGCCAGCGCGCGTTCCGCCGCGTCGAGCCGTTCCCGAAGCTGTTGCTCTTGAATCAGTGCCGACTCGTAGCGCGTGCGCGCGCTTTGCGCCAACGCATCCGGCGGCGCCACCAACGACACGAGCCCCAGAAGGCACGTCGTCCACGCGAGGCTTGGGAGGTGAGGTATTGCCATGATCTATGCTGCAGCGTCAGCGTAACTGCGCGTCCACTTCCGCGAAGTAGTCCTTGCCCACGAGCACCTCGCGTGGCTTGCCGCCGGTCGCTGGCGTGACCAGCCCTTCCGCTTCCATCATGTCGACGAGGCGCGCCGCGCGGCTGAACCCGATCCGCATCTTGCGCTGGAGATAGGAGATCGACACCTGGCCGGTCTGCACGATGATGCGCGCCGCCTCGTCGTACAGGTCGTCTTTTTCGAACCCGAGATCCTCGCGGCCCTTCCGCTCTTCGTCGGTAATCGTCTCGTCGTAGATCGGCCTGCCTTGCTTGCGCAGAAAACTGGCCAGCCTGGCCGATTCCTGCTCCGAGATGTAGGGTCCGTGCAGGCGGACGAAGCGCGACGAGGCCGGCGGGAGAAAGAGCATGTCGCCCTTGCCGAGCAACTGCTCGGCGCCGTTCGCATCGAGAATCGTTCGCGAGTCGATCTTCGACGACACGCGGAAGGAGACGCGCGCTGGCAGGTTGGCCTTGATGAGGCCGGTGATGACGTCCACGGAGGGACGCTGGGTGGCCAGAATGAGGTGAATGCCGACCGCCCGCGCCATCTGGGCCAGCCGACAGATGGACTCCTCGACTTCGTTGCCGGCCACCATCATCAGGTCGGCCAACTCGTCGACGATCACGACGATGAAAGGCAGCGGGCGCGGCGGCTCGCCCTCGAATTCCTCGTCCTTGTGCTCCAGCAGGCCGCGCACGTTGCGGTTGTACTGCTCGATGTTCCGCACGCCAAAGGCCGCGAGCGTCTTGTAGCGCTCCTCCATTTCCCGCACCGCCCACCGAAGGGCGTTCGACGCCTTCTTGGGATCGACGACCACCGGGGTCATCAAGTGAGGGATGTCCTCGTACATCCCCAGCTCCAAGCGCTTGGGATCGATCATGATCAAACGGACATCCTCCGGCGTCGCGCGATACAGGATGCTCGTCAGCATGGCGTTGAGGCCCACCGACTTGCCGGTTCCGGTCGACCCGGCAATGAGCAAATGCGGCATCGTCGCCAGATCGGCGATGTACGGCTCGCCGTGGATGGTCTTGCCCAAGGCGAACGTCAGCTTGGACGTGGAGCGCTGATAGAGCTCCGACTCGAGAAGCTCACGAATGGAGATCGCCTCGCGGTTGGGGTTCGGAATCTGGATGCCGACCGTGGACTTCCCCGGAATGCGCTCGATCAAGACCGACTCGGCTTGCATCGCGAGGCACAGGTCGTCGGAAAGGCTGGTGATCTTGCTGTACTTCACCCCGGCGTCCGGCTTGAACTCGAAGGTCGTGACGACCGGGCCGGGATGGATTTGAACGACCGCGCCCTCGACCGAGAACTCGCGACATTTTTCCTCGAGGAGCCGCGCCGAATCCATCAGCTCGCGCTCGTCGATTTTGCGCTCGGCCTTGGCCGGATCCAGGAGGGCCGCCGGCGGAAGCGTGAAGCCGCCGAGCCGCCGCTCGATTGGTGCTCGGCCGATGGGTTCCGGATCGGGCAGCGGCAGGGGCGGCGCCTCCGGCTTCGGCGCCCGCTTCTGCACCACCGGCGGCGTATTCCTCGACAGGGCGGACGTCGCACTCGCTGCTGGATCCATCTCGAGAGAGCCGCCGCGCGGTCGCGGGGCGGGCTCGGGGCGCAACGGCCTCTCGGCCGCCTTCAGCGCTTCGGGCGAGGCCATCCCTTTCTTCATGTGCTTGGCGATCACTTCGCGACGCTGCTGCTCCTTGCGTCGCTCCTCGCGGCGCAGCCGATAGGCCTCGACTCCGCGAGACACGGCCAGGTGCAGCCGCTCGAAGAGCAGCGCGAACAGCCGGCCGAATGAGAACTGCGTCGCGAGAATGATGGCGACGAAAACCAGGGTGACCACGACGATGATGGCGCCGGTGCGGCTGAGGTACTCGGACATCCACGACGCGACCAGATCACCGAGCAGGCCGCCCGCACGGAAGGGCCGTCCCGCGACGTCGACGCGGCCCAGGGCGAGACTGAGAAAGGCACCCGCGCCGATGGCGAGAGTCGCGGCCGCAATGAGCTTCGTGTAGACGGCATCGAGCGTGCGACACCAGAAGAAGTGCCAGCCTGCGACCGCGGCGAGCCCTGGTATGACGTAGGACGCGTAGCCGAGCAGTTGATACGAGAGCTCGGCGAGAAACGCACCGACTGGGCCAACAAAATTCGTCGGCGCATGGTCCGTCGCCGTGCTGAAGAACCAGACCGGATCGGTTGGCTCATAGCTGGCGAGTGCGATCAGCCAGATAAGCGCGCTCGCAAACAGCGCGACCCCCAACACTTCGCTCGCGCGGCGCGACAGCGTCGATACGGATGGCACCACCGTCTTCTCTCTCCTCAGATTTCCATGACGACCGGCAGCACCATCGGCCGGCGGCCGGTTCGCTTGCGCAAGAATTTCCGCAGCTCGACGCGGATGCGCTCTTTCATCAGTCCTGGATCGGTCCGCTCCTCGACGTTGCACGCGGCGATGATGGTCACGATATGCCGGGCGGCCTCGGCCAGCACATCATCGGGAACGGCGGCAGTGACGAATCCGCGGGCGATCACGTCGGGCAAGCCTTCGACCTGACCGGTCTGACGATTGATCGTCACGACCGGCACGACCAGGCCATCAGCGGCCAAGTGCCGCCGATCGCGCAGGACTTCGTCATCGATCTCGCCCATGTGGGTGCCATCGATGAGGACCCGTCCCGCCGGCGCCTTGCCGACGAGGCGACCTCCGTCGCCATCGAAGCGCAAGATGTCGCCGTTCTCGGGTGTGAGCACGGTGGTTCGGCCCGCGGCGCCGCTCGTGACGAGCTCCGCGATCCGCGCGTGCCGCGCCAGTTGGCGGAACTCGCCATGAATGGGCACGAAATAGCGCGGGCGCGCCAACGACAGGACCAACTTCAGCTCTTCCTCCGACCCGTGGCCGGAAACATGAACGTGACGCGAGCTCTCGGTGATGACCTCCACGCCGCGCTTGGCGACATGGTTGAGCACCCGGCCGATCGCCTTCTCGTTGCCAGGAATCGCCCGCGCGGAGATGACGACGCGATCGCCCTTCGTCAGCTTGACGTACCGGTGATCGTCGATGGCGATGCGGGAGAGCGCCGCATTGGGCTCGCCCTGCGACCCCGTCGCCAGACAGACGACATCCTGTGCGGGAAAGCGGCTGACGTCGCTGTCTTTGATCAATGTTCCCGCGGCGACCCGCAGATATCCCAGCCTTTGCGCGATCTGCAGCGTCTCATTCATGCCACGGCCGACGAAGGCGACCCGGCGGTCGTACGCCGTCGCGAGCTCGCAGAGAATCTGAAGACGATACACGCTGGACGCGAATGCGGCGACCACAACCTTGCCGTCGGTGCTCGTGAAGATCTCTTCGAAGGCGTCCTCGACTTCGAGCTCGGAGCCGGTGAAGCCCCGACGATCGACGTTGGTGCTGTCGCCGAACAGCGCGAGCACGCCGTCGGCGCCCAACTGAGCCAAGCGGTGGAGGTCGAACGGTTCGCCGTCGAGCGGCGTCTGGTCCACCTTGAAGTCGCCCGTATGCACCAGCGTGCCGTGCGGTGTTCGAACGGCGACCGCCACGCAGTCGGGCATGCTATGCGTGACCCGGAGAAACTCGAGCTCGAAGGGGCCGATCGTCAGCCGATCGCGAGGCGAGATGGGCGAGACGCCGTGCGACGGGTCGAGCCCGTGCTCGTCGAGCTTCCGCTGCACGAACGCCAGCGCCAGCGGAGGCCCGTAGATTGGGCCATCGAGCAGCGGAAGCAGATAGGGCACGGCGCCGATATGGTCCTCGTGTCCGTGCGTCAACACGAGCGCCTTGAGCTGGCCGCGGCGCGCTTCCAGATACTCGAGGTCGGGGATGATGAGATCGACACCCGGCAGGTCCGCTTCCGGGAACATGGCGCCGGCATCGATGACGATAGTCGTGTCCCCACACGAGATGGCCATCATGTTCAGGCCAAACTCGCCCAGGCCACCGAGCGGCACCACCTCTAGCGGTGGCGCGCCGGGCGACAGACTCCCATCGACGGACTCGTTCATGCGGATCCCAGCGAAAGGAAACCTGGTTCCGTTTCTCGGACGCCCTCGAATCGACAACTCGCCAGCCACGGATCTCGGGCGAGACCGCGAGGTAGCGTACCGGTCGCTCGCTCGCGGGAGCGCGTCACCGGTGGATTCAGGCAGCTGGGAGCGCCTGGACGTGCGCGGCGGGTTCGGCCGGAACTATAGCATAGGGCGCTTGTTGGACGCCGCAAAAACGTCCGCAAGTCTTGCAATCTCAATGAGCTGCAGGGTCTCGGGGCGGCGGCGCGGGTCGAGCGCGGCGAGCGTAAGTGCCCGCGCCGAGGGGACGCCGATTTCGACCCCGAAGGGCGTCAGCGCGTTCAGGAGCGTCTTGCGGCGGAGCATGAACATGCGGCGAACCATCCGGGTGAGCAGGGCAACGTCGCTCACCTCCACCGGCGGGGGGCGGAACACCAGGCGCACCACTGCTGAGTGCACCCTCGGCGCCGGTCGGAAGGCACCGGGCGGGAGGCCGAGCACGCGGGTGACGTCGGCGCCGAGCGCCGTAAGGATCGTCAGCACACCGTATTCGCTGGTGCCCGGCGGCGCCACCAAGCGGTCGGCCACCTCTTTCTGCAGCATCAGCACCGCATCGGAGACGCCACCCGTCGTGGCCGCGAGATCCAAGAGTCGAAAAAGGATCGGCGAAGAGATGTTGTAGGGCAGATTGCCGACGACGCGGATCGGCGTGCTTCCCGTGAGCGGGACCCTCAGCCACTCGGACGACGCCGCGGCGAGATCGACATCGAGGATGTCCGCGACCTTGACCGTCACGTTGGGCAGGTCGGCGGCAAGCAGGCGCGCCGCGAGATCCCGGTCAATCTCGACCGCGAGCAGCCGCTCGACCCGTAGTGCGAGCTGGCGCGTCAAGGCGCCTCGGCCGGGACCAATCTCGAGGAGGCGGTCGGTCGGCCGAGGATCGACGGCGCGAACGACCTTGTCAACCCACACCGGCTCGAGGAAATGCTGCGCGAAGCGGCGGCGCGCCCGGATCATTCGTCGTCGTCCTCATCACCGCTCCCCGGTTCCTCGCCGTTTCGCCAGTCCCCACGCCAATATCTGTCTTCGATGGCCATGATCTCGTCCTCGCTGAGACCGAAGTAATGGCCGAGCTCGTGAATCAACGTCTCGCCAATGGCAACGATGATCTCCTCGTCATCGCCCTCACACTCGTCTTCGATGGGCCGCTGGTAGAGCGTGATGCGGTCGGGCAGGGCGTTGCCGTAGCCCCAGCCGCGCTCTGGCAGCGGCGTACCGTGATAGAGGCCGAGCAAGGTGTCTGGGGGCTCGAGGCCCACGTCGGCGAGCGTGGCGGCCGAGGGCTCGTCCTCGATGACGACCGCGACGTTGCGCACCTGTCGGGCGAATCGCGGGGGAATCGTGTCGATCGCTTCCTCGACGAGCGCGCGGAATGCCTGTCGCGTCATCGGCGTTTCCGGCCGTCGCGGCCTGCGGCGGTGGGCGGGCCGGCCCCCTGTCTCGTTGGTCGGCGTTGGCCTGGGCGTCCGCTTTTTCGCGCACGACCGCCGACCCCCTTCACCACCGCGCCGCCGCTGATGAAAAAATCGCAGTCCTTTCGCGCGTTGCAGATCTCGCACGCCGGCCGGGTGGGGCGGCAGATGCGCCGCCCGTGCAGAATCAGATTGTCCGACACCCGCGTCCATCGCTTGGGGGGATAGAGCGCGCCGAGATCGGCTTCGACCTTGACCGGGTCAGCGGAATGGGTCAACCCGAGGCGATTCGCCACGCGAAGCACGTGACGATCCACCGGCAAGCCGGGGACGCCGAGCGCGTGGCCGAGGACGACGTTCGCCGTCTTCCGGCCGACGCCGGGTAGGGCCGTCAGCGCTTCCATGCTCGCCGGCACCTGGCCGGCATGTCGATCGACGAGCGCCGCCGACATGCCGATGAGCGCCCGTGATTTCTGGCGGAAAAATCCCGTCGACCGGATCTGCGCCTCGAGCTCGTCGGTGGGGGCCGCGGCCAGGGCACGCGCATCCGGATAGCGCGCGAAGAGCGCGGGCGTCACCTCGTTGACGCGCTGGTCGCTCGATTGGGCGGAGAGAATCGTCGCCACGAGCAGCTCGAACGCATTCGAATGGTGGAGCTCAGTGTCCGCATCCGGATGATGACGTTCGAGGGCGTCGAGAATGCGCTTCGCCACCGCGGGCGATTTCATGGCAGGCCTAGCAGGCGGCCGGAGAAGCCCTGAGCCTGAAGTCGGAAGGCAAAAAGCCGAAGTCAGCATCGAAGCATGTCGTCATGTTTTCAGCTCGTGGCTACTGACTTCCGCCTTCTGGCGTCTTCCTTCACGTTGCGGGTTTCAGCACCTGTCAGTGCACGCCGCCGCGCTCCGGGGACGGTGGAGGGGTATGCGACTCGGAGAAGATGCGGAGATTCTCCTGCAGCGCCGCGATCAGTGTCGGGATGAATTGGACCGGCATGACCACGCGCGCCTTGACCGGCGCGCGTACGATGTGCTCGGCTTCAGCGTCGCGGATCTCTTTTTCGGAGAGCGGCAGCACCTCGCAGAAGGTCAGGGTGAAGTCGAACGGCGTATGGGCGATCGCGCAGAAGTTGGCGTAGGTGCGCTCGGCGCCGGCGCCACCCTCATCGGGGACGATCGTAAAGTTGATCTGTTTGCGGTCGGTCATATGGGGGCAGAAGGCAGAAGGCAGAAGGCAGAAGGCAAAAACGACGAGGTCCGTCAGCGCGAGTGGCGTTACATGACTTTCACCCGATAAGCCTACGGTCAACGGCCCGTTGAAGGCAAGGCCAGTCGCCTCCTCAGATTCAACCCGTCTGCTCGCTTTCTGCCTTCCGACGTCTGGTCTTGCTTTCTGCCTTCCGACTTCTCAGTCTCAGTACCGCCGCATGACCCCGACGACGATGCCCTGAATCTGCACGCCGTCCGGGTCGACCAGAATCGGCTGCAGGGCTGGGTTGGCCGGCTGCAGGCGGACGCGGCCGCTCTCGCGGTAGAACTTCTTGAGCGTCACATCCTGGCCTTGCACCAGAGCGATGACCATCTCGCCGTTGTCAGCGGATTTGCGATCCTCGATGATGACCCAATCCCCGTCACGGATCTGCTCGTCGATCATCGAATCGCCGCGTACGCGCAAGACATAGGTATCGCGCTTGCCGCTGACGAGCCCCTCGGGCACCGCGATCGACTCGGCCGAGGCCACGGCCTCGATCGGCGAGCCGGCTGCGACATAGCCGAGCATCGGTAGCTCGATGGCCCGACTGCCGGTGCGACTGGGCAGCAGCTCGACCGAACGGCTGCGGTTCCACGAGCGCCGAATGAAGCCCTTGTCTTGCAGGTTGGTCAGATGCTTGTGAACGGTCGCCAACGAGGAAAGATTGAAACGCCGACCGATTTCTTCCAGACTCGGCGCGTAGCCGTGTTGTTGGATGAACTCGTTGAGATAGTCGAGGATCTCACGCTGGCGTTTGGTAAGAGGTTGCACCTGGCCCCCATCGGCGCGCTCGTCCACCGTTTGTTCGCTTTCGTGAGGAGAGCGTAAACAAACAAAAGGCGAAAGTCAACTGCTCGCTCATCAGACCTGGTGCCGTGCAAATCCCGCTGACCCTGCTGCCGCCAACCGCCCGGCGCTTCGATGCGCTCACTGTTGGGCTCAACAGCATGGATTTTCTTGCCGTCGTCGAGCCGTACCCGACGCGCAATTCGAAGCAACAACTGCGTGCGTTTGCTCAATTGCCCGGCGGCCAGTGTGCCACGGCCGCGGTGGGGCTCGCGCGGCTCGGATGGCGGACCGAGTACATCGGCCGCTTCGGGGATGACGACTTCGGCCGGGCCGGCCTCGACAGCCTCGTCAACGAGGGCGTCGACGTCAGCCGCGTGGTACGCGTGGCCGACGCGACCAGCCAATTTGCGATCATCCTCGTCGATCGTGAAACCGGTGAACGAACGGTGTTGTGGGATCGCCACGCTGGTCTCGCGATGACGGCGGCCGATGTCTCCGATGCCGCCGTCGGCGATGCCCGCGTCGTTCTCGTCGACTGTCACGAAACGGTGGCCGTCACGTCGGCCTGCCACCGCGCCCGCCGGGCGGGTGCACGAACCGTCATCGACGTGGAACGGGTCCGGCCAGGCATTCAGGCGTTGCTTCGGGAGGTCGATGTCATCATCGCGGCCGAGCACTTTCCGGTCGAGCTGACCGGCCGCCGCGAGCTCGGCGGGGCACTCGAGACCTTGCAACGC
>JAIVJN010000447.1 GCA_020200025.1 Acidobacteriota bacterium
GTCCTCGATATACCGAGCACGGTCTTCCTCCGTGCCGGTGACGCGCTGCACCTGGCCTGTGCCAAGGAGCACGGCTTTCAAGAGGTCTATACAAACGACCGCCACATGCTGAAGGCGGCACGGCATTTCCACCTGACCGGCGTGAACGTTCTCGGCGAGAACGGCTGAGATACTCGGCGCAGCTGAAAAGCGTGGAAGTGGACTCCCGGAGGCCCGGACGTTCCGCTCGATCACCTTCTGGGGCGTACCAGTTCGGGAACGCGAGAGCATTTCCACGATGTCACGGCAACGCTCTTGGGTGGCTGTCAGGCCGAATCCAAAACTGCCGCTTCGTGAAGGTCTTGATCAACGATGATTCTCATAGAGACCGCCTATGACAATCACACGAGATGCGGCAATGACGTTGACGGCAGCCATTCTCCTCCCTGCATGTGCCGCATGCGCGGAGACCAAGGAGGATAGCAAACCCGGTGCGGCTGACGAACGAGCCACCGCGGCACCCTCCGTCACCCGTGCCTTCGAGTTGACGGACCACAACCTGAACGCGTACGAACGTGGGCTCAAGAAGGAAATCGAAGCGGTGCGCAGCGCGCAGGAGAGGTCCCGCGCCGCAACGACCGCGCGGGAGCGCGGGGAGGCGATTCAGGCGGCGTTCGAAGACGCCACAATTGTCCAAGGGGCAGCGGCCGCCGGACTCCCCATTGAACAGTATCGCGAGCTCCGAGAGACGATTCATGGAATCTTCCGCACACTCGATTTTCAAGGGAAGATCGACGGCCCCCTGTCCATGGACCTGTCGCGCGCCGATGACGCAACGACCAAGCGCCTCGCGCGCGATCCGTTTGCGGACCTGTCGTCGGGATCTGCCGCAGCGTTACGCGCTCAGATGGACCGGCTCGTACCGCTCTGGATCGAGTACGTGAGCTTGACCGCAGTGGCGGGCTAATCATTCGGTGCGCGCAAGCTGCCTCACGTGCATCTCCACGCTAGGATATTGCGCGCGTGCACCACGAGCGGTCCGTAGGCATCCGTAGCCCTTGCCACTCCCACCTTCCGAGACGCACGGTCAAGCGACAGGAGAACTGACCTCTTCGACACTGAAACTGACCCTCCTACGTCCGAGATGGCAGCGCGAGCCATCTTGCAGGCGTGGCCAACGGTGAGCGCCAGTCCCAGGACCACGCCGATGCAGACGAGCCCCGCTCCATCGGCCAGCACGAGCCGCCGCACGTCCCGTGGCTCGGCCCCGAGTGCCATTCGAACAGCGATCTCGCGCCGACGCTGTCGTACAAGGACTCCGACCGAATCGTGCGGCTGGTCATGAATCCGCCTGCCGAGGAATCACCAACGAAGAGCCGCTCCGAGCCTCGCTGGGGCTGACGGCCGCCGAGATCGACGAAGTCGAAGCGCGAATCGAGGTGTGAGCCATGCAGCATCCGCGCAACGCTCTCGAGGGATGCACGCCTGGTTTCCGCTCGCTCCCCTTCCTACGCCGACACTATTCATGCCTCAGCGCCACGATGGGATCAACCCGCATCGCACGGCGTGCGGGAATCACACAAGCGAGCGTCGCGCACAAAATCAACGTGGCCGATGTGACGACAAGAGCGACTGGATCAGCGGGTGACACCTGGACGAGCGTGGATTTCAGCACGCGGTTGACGGCAAAGGACGCCGCCAATCCGATGGCTAGACCCACTCCCAGTTGAATCATCCCTTGCTTGAACACCAGGCCTAGAATGTCGCGGGCCGTTCCGCCAATCGCCATACGAATGCCGATCTCCTGCGTCCGGTGGCTCACCGAATGCGCCATGACGGCATACAACCCGACCGACGCCAGCAGGAGCGCAATCGCGGCAAAGATCAGGAACAGCGTCGCCGCGCTGCCGGCGTTCCAATAGCTCCCGTGTCCTGCCAGGCGCTCCGTCAGCGTGAATGGCCCTAGCCAAATGGCCAAATGAGGGTCCAGTGCGTGGACCTCGTGTCGAAACGCCGCACTGATACCCTCGGACTGAACGCGCGTTCGCGCGAGGACCCACATGTTCCTTGCCGGTTGTTGCCGGTAGGGCAAGTAGACCAACGGATCAAACTCTTGCCGGCTCCGGCCGGCATCGTCCTGAAGGATGTTGGTCACGACGCCGACGACGGTCAGCCACGCCCCGGGTGCCTGTCCATCGAATACTCGGAGGCGCTGACCGAGTGGATCTTGTCCCGGCCAATGCGTGCTGGCGAACTGCTGATTCACGATCACCGCTGGAGCTCCGGCCGTGCCATCGAAGTCGTTGAACTCACGGCCGACCAGCACCTTTGCGCCGAGCGTCTGGAAGTAGGCTGGGCCGACGATTAGCGCCGACAGCATTGGGCGGCTTTGCTCGTCAACGGGTGGAGCCCCAGCCAGCTCGTACGGGCGCTTCAACGAGCCTGCTGTGGGAATAGCGCTGGCGATCGCGATCGATTCCACGGTGGGGACGGCTCCCAGACGTGTGGTGAGACGGTCGTAAAACGAAATCTGGTCGTCGGCGCCGGGATATTTCGCTTCAGGCAGATTGACCAGCATCGTGAGCGTGTTGTGCGTGGTCACACCAAGGTCTGCGTTGTAGAGATTTGCGAAGCTGCGGATCATGACGCCCGCCCCCGCCAACAGCACCACAGCCAGCGCAACCTCGCCGATCACGAGGAGAGCGGACAAAGACCTGCCGCGCCCTCCGCTGGTACCACGACCGCCGTCCTTCAAGGCGGTGCTGACGTCGAGCGTGGAGAGCCGCAGCGCCGGCGCCATGCCGAACAGCAGTCCCGTTCCAATCGAGATGGCGACGAGATAGGCGAAAACGCGGTAATCCAGGCTGTAATCCACCAGGTTGTCAGACCACGACGACGTCGGCGGATTCGCCATCAGCGCGTAGGCGCGGACACCCCATGCGGCGAGGAACCAGCCGAGAACGCCGCCCAGCGCTGAGAGAAGCACGCTCTCGATGAGGAGCTGCCGAACCACCCGCCATCGCCGCGCACCGAGCGCGATGCGCAAGGACAGCTCGCGAGGCCTGCCAATCGCACGAGCCATGGTGAGGTTGGCCAGGTTGGCGCAGGCGATGAGCAGCACAAACCCGACGGCGCCCCACATCGCCCCGTATGTCATGGTCGCGTTCCGGCCGATGAAGAACTCGGTGAACGTCAGCGGGCGCGGAACCCAGCCCATATTGGTGCGCGGGTAGGCGCTTGCCAGCCGACTTCCGATGGCTTCGAGTTCGGCGCGGGCGCTCGTGACCGTGACGTCAGAGGCCATACGGCCGAAGGCAAACCACAGCCGGCGGGCCTCGCGCCTCTGCAGGTTCGCGGTCGGCACCAGGGGCATCCACAGGTCCTGGTTCTGCGGGAAAGAAAAATCCTGGGGCATCACGCCGATGACCGCGGTCGGTACGCCATTGATCCGCACCGTGTGACCGACGATGGCGGTATTTCGTCCATACCGGCGCTCCCAGAAGCCATGGGTCAGAATTGCAACGGGCGCAGCACCGGGCAGCTCGTCGGCGGCAGCGAAATCCCGCCCGACGATCGGTGTCCGGCCAAGCAACTGAAAGGTATTCGCCGTGACCAGGGTCGCGCTGTAGCTTTCTGCCACGCCGCTCGTGTCGCTGAAGGTAATCCGTACGTCGGCGACTGCGCCCAAGCCTTCAAACGACGTCGCCTGCTCTCGCCAGTCTTCAAAGTCGGGGTACGAGACGCAACAGCCCCGTCCGTTGTTCTGCGTGCCGATGTAGAGGATGCGATCGTTGCCGCTGATCGATCGGAATCCCTTGAACAACACGGCGTTGGTCACAGTGAAGACCGCGGGCGAGCGGCGCATGCCTCGCCAGGCGTAGCGGACGTCCTGCGCCAGCGAGTCGAGCCGGTCGACGCTGTTCATCCGGGTAAATGTCCTCGCGGACGAGGGTCGCGTTCCCGAACTGCCGGTGTGCAGCGGATCGCACCTCCGCCGGCGTCATCCCCGCCCGAATATTCCTGGCGGTGAGCAGCTCGATCAGATCGAGCGTGCCCTGCAGCACCTCGGTCCTTGCTGATACGCCGCCGCTCCTTTGGCCACACCAAATGAGTATCGCATCGACCTTTGCCGGACGTCCGCTTATGTCAGGCCGGAAGAAGGCTCGAGTGCACCAGCGGGTGTGCGGGTGGCAAGTACTTGATAATGCCCCGAGCGCACAACCCCCGGAAACGGCTGCAACAGAATGCCGTTAATCCAGGTGAAGACCGTCGTGCACGCACCGACTCCGAGCGCGAGCGAGAGGAACGCGCCCAGGGTCGTGCCTGGACTTCTCGCGAGTAGGCGGGCCCCGACACGCAAATGATGAATGAATTCAGACATGAACGCGCCTCCAGTGACTCATCATGCCCTCCTCACCCGCCGGAATATCGTTTGCAGCCGATTCGTAATCAGTACGTCGTTGGTTCGAGCCCGACCGGGCTCCAGAAAGACGCCGGGACGCGTCCGCCGGGCTCCCCTCATGCGTGCGGTTCGTCTGTCTCTGGCTCACTCAACCCTGCCTCGCTCCCTCCGCGCGGCGGCCACCAAGCGCGCATCGAACGCGACGAGCGTCGGCTCGTCCTCGAGCTCTTCCTGAAGGTAAAGGCAACTCGCAAGCTGGATGGCGTCGCCGGCACGAAGCGGATGCCGCGTCAAGAGCGCCTGAGCTCGCGTGACGATCTCGGGCGTGAGCTCCACGACGAGCATCGCGGCCATGTCTGCCTCGAGAGCCGCCAACGCTCGTCGTCGCTCTTTATCCGTGAGCGCGCCTTCACGCGAGCGACGCATCAGCGCGGAGACGATCTCGACCGCCGATAGCCGGCTCGTCGCCGGGACATCTGACGACAGCAGCCTCCGAATCTTGAGGCTGCCCTTCTCGCGCACGTATCGCTTGGCAGGTGCGCTGGCGTCGAAATACCGCATCAGAAGCGATCTTCACGATCCTCGAGCACCGCCAGCGACAGGGGCCCGGCACGGCTCTCGATCGGACGAAACGGCACGAGCCGTTTTTTGGTCGGGCGCGTCACGGCGCCGCGCGCTTCGAGTCGCGCGAGGATCGCGTCAGGGCCAGCGGTGTCGGCGATCGGACGGAGTTCAGCGACAGGCTCCCCCCGGTCGGTGACCACAAGCGTGTCTCCCTGTCGAACGCGTCGCAGATATGTCCCGAGGCGCATCTTCAATTCTCGTGCGCCGACGAGATTGCGTGCCATGTGGTCATTATGACCACAACTGGTGGGCTCGGCAAGGTCGCCGCCTTCTGTCCGAAGACACTTGCCCAGAAGGCCTAAGGACACCCATACACTTCCGTCATGGCGCTATTGGGAAAATGACGTGTGCGACCCTTTCCGCGATCGCTGCGTACGATTTTGTCGTCAAGGGCTAGGACAAACGGGGCATCTGAGGGGCGCTCAGGCTTCCGTTCCCTCGACCGCCGACGGCCTGTCGGCTTCATGTGGGACCTCAGCCGTGTGCAGCGTGAACGTGAAAGAGGCTCCAACGTTGGGCTCGCTGCGCACGCTAAGCGTGCTGCCATGCAGATCCAGGATGCGTTTGGCGATGGCCAATCCAAGGCCGGCGCCGTCCATCGAGTCGGCGCCGCTTCCGCGGGCGCGATAGAAGCGCTCGAAGATGTGCGGCAGCTCGATGGCCGGTATGCCCGGCCCGGTGTCGGAGACTTGGACCAACACTTCCCCGCCGTCAGGATGGCAGCGGAGCGACACGCGCCCACGTTCCGGCGTATGGCGCACGGCATTCTCGATCAGATTGACGAGGACTCGTTCGATCAGACCGATGTCGGCCGCAACCATCGGGAGGCTCGGACTCAGCACAGCCTCGAGCTCGACCCCTCGACTCGCCGCGAGCAACTCGAAGCGCTGCAGCACGTCCTGCCCCAGCTCGCACAGCGCGCGTCTCATCCGGTCGACGTCGCGGAGGTTCGAGATCTGCTCGACGATGCGCTGGCTCATTTCGCGGAAGGTGAGGCCGAGCACGTCAATCTCGTCCCCCGGCGGTCCGGGCCCAAGCGCTAGCGCGGGTGCCTGCGAGAATCCGCTTTCGCGAAACGCTTCCATCTCTCGCGCGAGCAGCGTCAGCCGTCTCGTCAACCAGTGCACGATCAATAGCGCCGCAAGCAAGCCAAGCGCGATCAGCAGTCCAACGCCCCAGGCGCTCGCCCGCAGCGTCCCGCTCTGGCCGACGAGCCGCAGCGCCGAGGTGTACTCTTCTCCCACCAGAATCACGTAGAGATAGCCGTCGAGCGGCGCATCCGGGGCTACCGGTCGTCCGCCGCGAGCCCGCACCAGCGCGGTCACGGAGAAGACCTTCGTGCGGGTCTCGCTGCGCGGATCGTCACCGTAGATGGGCAGCGGACCACCGTCGAGCATCGCCCTGACCGGCTCGAGGTTGACGTGAGCGCGTTTGACGGCTCCAGGCGCGGCGGAGAAAGCGAGGATGCGCCCGTCGGGATCGAGGAGGTAGATCTCGATACTGCGATTGATCGCCATCAGGGTCTTGAACGTCTCTTCGGCGGCTGCTTTGTTGATGCGGCCGTCGTTCAAGAGGATGCGCTCCGCGGCGAGATGCGCGGCGAGCTTGACGTTCAGCTTCTGGTTGACTTCCTGGAGATAGAGCTGACTCGTGCGGATCATCCAGACGGTGTAGAGCACGCCCACCAGCAAGAAGAGGCCGAACAGCATGGCCGCTAGCTTGCTGTACAGAGTGCGACCGATCGATCGCCGACCTGACGGGCGGGGCGGCGCTGCCTCTGCGGTCTCGTCAGCCATCACCCACGTCACGGAACTTGTAGCCCACGCCCCAGACGGTCAGCACGAATCTGGGGGCGCCGGGGGCGCGCTCGATCTTGGCGCGCAGCCTGTTGATATGCGAGTTCACGGTGTGGCCGTAGCCCTCGTGCGAGTAGCCCCACACAATGTCGAGGAGCTGTGCCCGGGTATACACGCGTCCTGGGTGAGCCGCAAAGCACAGCAAAAGGTCGAACTCTTTCGCGGTGAGTGACACCGGAGAGCCTGCCAGGCTCACCGCGCGCCGATCGACGTCGATCTCGAGGTCGTCGAGGCTCAGCACGGCTCCGCGCAGTGGCTCGTCGCGCGGCGAGTACGTGTTGGCGCCCGGTCCAATTCGGTCGAGCGCGCCGTTAGCATCAGAATGGGCGTGTAGATGCGGTGCTGCCGGATCGCCTGGCACACCGCGAGACCGTCGACGTACGGCAGCATGATGTCGAGGACGATCGCGTCGTAGGCTTGGGCGAGCACGGCGTCGAGCGCCGCTGCGCCGTCATGAGCCACGTCCACCTCACACGGCAGATCGCGCAAGTGCAGCTCGACCAGATGCGCGATGTCCGGATCGTCTTCAACGACGAGCACGCGGCGAGTCATCACGGCGAGAGTCTTCTTTCCAGGAAGCCGCAACGCAGGGGCTAGATGTGGTTCGGGACTGAACAGTGATGGCGACTGCGAGCGCACATCGGCACGTATGGAGGGCATGGCGCATCCGGCATGCAAACCCGACGTCGCCGCAGCCCGGTAACTTCTCACTTTTCCGTCACGGCGTCGATGCCCCGCCGACGTGCAGCGAGAAAACGAACTCGGAGCCGCCACCACTCCGCGGCGTAACCGCCAGCTCTCCGCCGTGCACCTCGACGATGCGTCGCGCAATCGACAGCCCAAGCCCGGCCGTATCGGACGACGGGTTGGCGGGCTGACGCCCCCGATAGAAGCGATCGAAGATCCGGTCGCGATCCTCAGCGGCGATGCCAGGACCAGTATCGGTCACGCGAACAGTCACGCGGTTGCCAACCCGTGCGCATGCGACGCCCACCGCGCCGCCCGGCGGCGTGAACCGGATGGCGTTGTCCAGCAGATTCTCGAGTACGCGCTCGAGCAGGCGCACATCTCCTACGACCACCGCAGACCGCTCCTTCAGATCCGCCGCGAGCACGACCCCTTTGGCTTCCGCGGCCATGGCAAACGTCTGAACCACGTCGGAAATCAGGTCGGGCATCTCGAAG
>JAIVJN010000271.1 GCA_020200025.1 Acidobacteriota bacterium
CCAGATCGGCGCTCTCGAAGAATCGCACGCGATCCCGGCGAGGACGCCGGCTCGGGCAGCTTGGGCGGCAGAACACGCCGGTGCTCGTGACCGCATAAAGGAACGTGCCGTCGGCGGACAGATCACGCGCCTGGACGCGCGCCCACCGTTCCGCATCGCGCGGGTTGGACGGCGCGGCGGCCGCGCTGACCGTTCCGGGTGTCGTGGGGATGCTCAATCCGACCTCAGATGTATGGTGCAGCATGTCGTCACGGTATGCCACCGGTCGATGGCACCGCGATCCGCCGCTTGCGGGCGAATGGGGGGCAGAGTTCAGAGTGCAGAGTTCAGAGTCGCTGACAAGGCAACCGGGTTGCTCCCGGGAATTCTTGAGAGCAACCCGGTTGCTTCGTCTCCGGCCGCTTGCCCGCCCCCTGCCGCGTGCCGCCTGTCCCCCTGCGCGGCCGACGGGCCGCTTCGGCGAGACCGCACCGTAGCTCGCGCGTCCCCGGCAGCGAGCGAAGGCGGGCCGCCTGCCGTCTACCGTGACCGTCCTACAATGCCCTCGTGAGGTCCACCTGGCGGCGTCACCTCGTGCGCGGGGCCCTGGTCTCGGCGGTGCTGCTCTTCGTCGTCGCCGCCGCAAGCGTCTGGTACTTGCGCCGCGAGCTCGGCGGCAGCTTGCCGATACTCGATGGCCATCGGCGGCTCGCGGGACTGCAGCAGGCCGTCACCATCGCGCGTGACGATCTCGGCATCCCCACAATCTCCGCGGCCTCGCGCGTCGATGCGGCGCACGCCCTCGGGTTTCTCCACGCACAAGAACGGTTCTTTCAAATGGATGTGCAGCGGCGGCAGCCCGCCGGCGAGCTGGCGGCGCTCTTCGGCGAGCGCGCGCTCGCCGCGGATCGCACGACGCGCGTCCATCGGTTTCGGCATGTCGCGCGACAGGCCCTTGCACGCACCACCCCGCACTATCGCGCTCTCCTCGAGGCCTACGCTGCCGGAGTCAACGCCGGCTTGGGCGACCTCGATCGAGCGCCCTTCGAATACTCGGTGCTCGGCAGGCGTCCAACGGCGTGGCGCTCAGAAGACTCGATCCTCACCATCCTGGCGATGTTCAGCACCCTGCAAGGGCGCCAAGCCACATTCGAGCGAACCTTCGGCTCCCTGCACGACGTGCTCCCGGCCACGCTCTTCGCATTTCTCACAGCGCGCGGCTCCGAGTGGGACGCGCCCGTCGTGGGCAGTGGCGCAGCACGCCCCCCTATACCTGGCGCCGACGTGTTCGATCTGCGGAACCGGATACGTGAGGTCCGCGGTGGCCGCCTCTCCTCGTCCCACGACCGCCGGTCGACGGGCTCAGGGCGGTCTGCGGCTGCCGCAAAGCGCCGCCCAGCTCTCGGTGTGCCGTGGCTGCCTCAAGAACTGAGCGACGAGGAGGCGGCGGGCCTTGGCAGCAACAATTGGGTCGTCGATGGCCGGCACACGGCCACGGGCGTCGCGCTCGTCGCCAACGACATGCATCTGGCGTTGAGTGTTCCGAACATCTGGTACCGCGCGGTGATGCGCGTGCCCGATGTGATCGCCGCCTCCGAACCGCTGCAATTGGCCGGCGTCACCCTCCCCGGCCTTCCCAGCATCGTCGTCGGCAGCAACGGGTACGTGGCGTGGGGCTTCACGAACACTGGCGGCGACTGGAGCGACCTGATCCTCATCGAGCCAGACACCCGTCTGCCCGATCACTACGTCACGGCGGGCGGTGCGCGACGGTTCGAGGAGCACGACGAGATCATCGAGGTCGCCGGAGGATCGCCCGAAACGCTGCGTGTCCGCTGGACGATGTGGGGGCCGGTGATTGGCGTGGATCTGCATGGACGCTCGCTTGCACAGCGCTGGGTGGCGCACGATGCGAGCATTTTGGCGAGCGACATCACCGCGCCAGAGCTCGCGCGCAGCGCGACCGACGCGTTGGGACGGTTCGCGGGGCTCGGCATGCCGGCGCAAAACGTCGTACTGGGCGACCGCGACGGACATATCGGGTGGACGATCGCCGGTCCGATCCCCCGACGTCAAGGGCACGATGGAATGCGCCCGACTTCGTGGGCCGACGGGACTCGCGGCTGGGACGGCTACCTCCCTGCGCACGAGTACCCGCGGGTGCTCGATCCACCCTCGGGGCGTATCTGGACGGCCAATGCTCCCGTGGTGGACGGGGACATGCTCGCCACGATCGGTGAGGGCGGATACGCCGACGGCATTCGCGCGCGGATGATCCGCGACCGGCTCATGAGGATCGAGCGTGCCACGGTGTCCGACATGCTCGCTGTGCAACTCGACGACGGTGCGCTCTTTCACGAGCGGTGGCGAACGCTCGTTCTGGCAGTCCTCAGCGAACCGGTCCTGCGTGCGGATCCACGGCGCGCCGAGCTCAAACGTCTCGTCGAATCCACGTGGGACGGCCGCGCATCACCAGGGTCGGTCGCCTATTACCTGGTGCGCAGCGTGAGGCAGACTCTCGTTCGTGACGTCTTCGCGGCGATCACAGCACCCGTAAGCCAGGCCGATCCAGACTTCGACTACTCCCGGGCGCTTCGCTCCGAGGGCCCGATGTGGCAGTTGCTGGGCGAGCGGCCCCGACATCTTCTCGATCCGCGCTTCGCGTCGTGGGACGATCAGATCGTCGCCGCGATCGATGCCGTCATCGCCGACCTCACCGCCGACGACCACCAGCTCGGCGAGAATGCATGGGGATCGTTCAATCGGGCGCAGGTACGGCATCCGCTCGCGGCGGCGCTGCCACTGGCGGGTCGATGGTTGAACATGCCGAGCGATGCGCTGAGCGGCGACATCTACACGCCTCGTGCCCAGTCGCCGCGCGCCGGTCCATCCGAGCGCATCATCGTCTCGCCCGGACGTGAAGGCGAGGGAATCGCTCACATGCCGAGTGGGCAGAGCGGCCATCCGCTCTCGCCACACTACCGAGATCAGCATCGGGCGTGGGTCGAGGGCACGCCGCTGCCGTTTCTACCCGGTGCCGTCCGGCATACCTTGCGACTCGTGCCTGCGGGCGACGATGGCCGGTAGCGTTGGTCTCATCACGTCCGTCAGCGGGACATTGCAACGGATGCTACCAACGAACCCGCATGGCGATACTTGGGGCCGGCGGCGACCGGTAGACCGACGTCCATCCGTCGTGCCCATGATCGATCAACACGCCCAAACTTCCGTAGAGACCCATGCTGCCGAGAAACACTTTCCAGGTGTCACCCGGCGTTTCGGCACCTTGGGCGGTCAACGTTCCGAGGATCAAGCCGATGAGAGCGCCTTTGATTGCACCGTCGACGACCGAATCGCCACGCCGCTCGATGTGAGCGATCTCGGTTGCGGCTAACCGTTGCACGTGCCGGCCGAACTCGAGGGTCAACTCGTTCGCATCCGCCGTTCCGAGAGTGGCGATCATCTCTTTGCCGTTGCGATCGGTGACCTGAACGATGTGCCCGAGCTCGCGCTGAAGACGGGTGAAGTCGGCGAGCGCCTTCGCGTCGATCGGTGGCCCGGGAAAGTAGGCGATGCCGAGAATCAATCCGATGATCATGAACGCACCCATCGCATCACCCTCCGTGGCGGCGTTCGTGCCGCGTCAGCAAGGGTATGGATGTGTCGCCGGAAAGTCCTGAAGCCCAGCCTGAGAAAGGCTGAGAAATCGTGAACGATTGCTGTTACGCCGCGCGTCCAGCGATACGCGCGAGGAGGGCCTCGAAACTCGCTGTGCCGCTGAGCGGCCTGAACATCGGATCGACGCCGACGTTCCAGCCGGTCGGACCAGGCGGGGCGCGATCGATGAGGGTCGCAAGGTGCGCGCATGCGGCTGATGTTGAACCTGTCCACGCCTCAGCCGCCGCGACGAGAAGGGCAGCTTCGGTGTGCTTGCCGCCTCGCGTCAGCTCCTCATGGACATCGGCGATCTCAATAGAGGCCTCCTTTTGCTGTTTCAGGCGCTCGATGAGCACGAGGCCGACGCGCGCACGCGCGTGACCGGGAATCCACTCGAGCGTAGACAGAAACCTGTCGCGAGCTCGGTCGAACGATCGCTGCTCGAGGTGCAGGAAGCCTTGCGCGATGATCGCGTTGATGAGGAACTCGCATCCGTATACGTGTCCCGGCCGTGCGTCGGCAATCTCGCGGTCGAACGCGGCGGCCGCCTCGGCGGCGTCACCCTCGGCAAGCGCGATCAGCCCGCACATCCAGTGCAACCCGGCAGCAGGCAACGTCAGTCCCCCCGCGCCTGCCTGTTGGGCCTGGACGGTCGCGCCGCGCTCTGCCACATCGCGCGCGTGGCCGAGCGCACGACGGGCGACATGCACCATCGCGGAAAGAAACAGTGCGGCGGGAAAGCGCGGCAGCAAGGACAGCGTCCGATCGACGGCCCGCAGACGTTCTTCGCCCCACGTCGCCACCGCCAGCCTGTAATGGTGGCGCCAGTTGGCCGGCTCGATGGCGACGGCATGAGCGGCGGCCGCGCGTGACTCGTCGACCTGACCGGATGCGGTCAGCACGAATCCGAGGGTCGCCCAAGCTTCCGCCATCGCGGCGTCCAGCTGCACGGCGCGGCGAGCGTGCTCTATCGCACGCTCCAAGAATGGATGGGCGAGCACGTTGCCCACGCGGCTTCGCTCGAACTGGAGAAAGCACGCGTTCGCCAGCCCGACGTGGGCCGCGGCTGATCCGGGCGTGCCCTCGACCACGCGCTCGAACGAGCGAAGCGCGTCGGTCAGTCCCGACGCGTCCAGTGACTCGAGCACGGCGCGGCCACGCGCCCAGTCGAGATAGAGGTCCGTCGACCTCACAGGCTCGCGTCGACGCTCGCCCGAATCGGAGCCACCAGACGACTTCGTCGCCAGACGCGCAGGGTCGGACATCGGCTCGACCGGCGCGATGAAGCGGTAGCCGCGCCGTGAGACCGTCTGGATGAACTGCGGCGGATCCGGGTGGTCGCCGAGCGCCTTGCGAATGTCAGCAACCGCACGCGTCAGCGTGTTCTCCGTCACGTGCACGTCGCCCCAGAAGCGGTCGAGCAATTCGTCCTTGCTGACGATCTCGCCCGGGCGGTCGGCGAGATACGCAAGGATTTCGACCAGCCGGGGCGACAGATCGATCTGGTGACCGGCACGGAGAAGACGCCAGCGCCGCGTGTCGATCGCGAACGGCTCGAACCGCACGGGCAATTGTAGTCGGGCGCGCGGCCGCGCCTCGCGCCCGCGCGTCAGAGTAGCGCGCGGGCCGCGAGCACTTTCGCGAGCGCGTCGTCAGGCGTGTCGGCAAGCGCCGTGAGGTGGCCCATCTTGCGGCCGGGACGGGCGTCAGCTTTGCCGTAGAGATGCAGCTTCACTTCGGGTGTGGCCAAGGCGGCGGCCCAGTTGGGCTCGCCATTGACCCAGAGCTCGCCGAGCAAGTTCGCCATCGCGGCAGGCCGCATCTGCATGGTCGAGCCGAGCGGCAGGCCGCAGACCGCACGAACCTGCTGCTCGAACTGGCTGGTCACACAGGCGTCGAAGGTGAAGTGGCCCGAGTTGTGCGGACGCGGCGCAACCTCGTTGACCAGCAGGCGACCGTCGCGTGCCAGGAAGAACTCCACACAGAGCACGCCGACATAGTCGAGCGCTTCCAGAATGCCGCCCGTGAGGCGAACGGCATCGGCCGCCGTGGTCGACGGCACGCGAGCCGGCGAGATGGTGACATCCAGAATGTGGTGGCGGTGCACATTTTCGAGCACGCCGAAGTGCGCGATGCGCCCGTCGAGGCCCCGTGCCGCTACCACCGACAGCTCGTGCGAGAAGTCGACCAGGCGCTCGAGAATGGCGCCCTGATGGCCGACGAGCGACCACATGCCCTCGGCGTCCTCGACACGGTCGATGCGATGCTGGCCCTTGCCGTCATAGCCGAAGGCGGCGGTCTTGATGATGGCGGGGAGGCCGACGATGCCGAGTGCCACGGCGAGCTCGTCGACCGTGTGCACCTTGGCAAACGCCGTCACCGGAAATCCACGATCGGCGAGAAACGCCTTTTCTCGCGCGCGCTGCTGCGTGACGTGCAACGCGGCGGCGCTCGGCCGCACCGGCACGAGCTCGGCGGCGGCATGTGCAGCATCAGTCGACACGTTCTCGAACTCGAACGTCACCACGTCGACGCCGCGCGCGAACGCGCGGATCGCATCCAGATCCTCATAGTGTGCCGTGATCTCGGCGTCGGCGACTTGACCTGTGGGGGTGTCTTCTTCGGGTGAGAGTGTATGGACCCGGTAGCCCATGCGCCGCGCGGCGATGGCCAGCATGCGGCCAAGCTGCCCGCTGCCGAGCACGCCAATCGTCGATCCGGGGAGGATGGGGCGGTTCACGGCACGTGGTCGGCGCGCACCCGTGCGGCTTGCTCGGCGCGAAAGGCGCGGAGTTGCTCCCGCAATCTCGGGCGCGAGGTGGCGAGGATGGCCACCGCCAGTAGTCCCGCATTGGTCGCCCCCGCCTTCCCGATCGCGAGCGTGCCCACCGGAATCCCCGCCGGCATCTGGACGATGGACAGGAGCGAATCGAGTCCGTTGAGGACACCGGCCGCAACGGGCACGCCGAGGACCGGCACCAACGTGTGCGCCGCGGTCATGCCTGGCAGATGCGCGGCTCCCCCGGCGCCGGCAATGATCACCTCGATGCCGCGCGCCTCGGCGCCCTGCGCGAGCTCGGCCATCCACACTGGTGTGCGGTGCGCGGAGACGACATGCTTTTCGTACGCCACGCCAAAGTCGTCGAGCGCCGCCGCGGCATGGGCCATCGTCTCCCAATCCGACGTCGAGCCCATGATGATGGCCACAAGGGGCGATTTGGGCAAATCGGACATTTCAGATCTTCAGATTGCAGATTGATTGCAGATCTCAGAAGGAAGATTGTAGATTCGATTTAGAAATGTGGGATCGGGTTTATCGGGCACCCCTCCCAAATCTCGCTGCCGTCTTCCATAGAGACCATCCACCTTCCCTAAATCCATTCTTCAATCATCACCTACCATCATCAATCAATCATCAATCTGCACTCTGAACGTCTGCAATCGACTGAGTGTCTATAATTGCCGATTGCCCGAAGTCAAGGAGTCAACGCCAGTGGCACACATCAAGGTCAAGAACCCCGTCGTCGAGATGGACGGCGACGAGATGACGCGCATCATCTGGCAGCGGATCCGGGAACGTCTCATCCAGCCGTATCTCGATATCGACTTGAAGTACTTCGACCTTGGCATCGAGTCACGCGACCGCACCGGCGACCAGATCACCATCGACGCCGCCAACGCCACGCGGCACTACGGCGTGGGCGTCAAGTGCGCAACCATCACGCCCGACGAAGCGCGCGTGAAGGAGTTCGGCCTCGAGCAGATGTGGCGCTCGCCGAACGGCACGATTCGCAACATCCTCGACGGGACGATCTTCCGCGAACCGATCATCTGCCGCAACGTGCCGCGGCTCGTGCCGCACTGGGACAAGCCGGTGGTCGTCGCCCGCCACGGCTTCGGCGATCAATACCGCGCGCAGGACTTTCGCTTTCCCGGGGCCGGCACGATCACCATCAGCTGGACACCCGAGGACGGTGGAGACCCGATCGTTCGCGAGGTGATCAAGACCGAGGGCGCCGGCGTGGCACTGGGGATGTTCAATCTCGACGCGTCGATCGAAGGCTTCGCCCGCGCCTGCTTCAACTACGCCCTCGGCCGCGACTACCCCGTCTACCTGTCGTCGAAGAACACCATTCTCAAGGTCTACGACGGCGCCTTCAAGAACACGTTCCAGCGCGTGTTCGACGCCGAGTTCAACGAGCGGTTCGCCGCCAAGGGTCTCACCTACGAGCATCGGCTCATCGACGACATGGTGGCCGCCAATCTCAAGTGGAGCGGCGGATACCTCTGGGCGTGCAAGAACTACGACGGCGACGTCCAGTCGGACACCGTCGCGCAGGGCTACGGTTCGTTGGGGCTCATGACCTCTGTGTTGATGTCGCCGGACGGAAAAGTCGTCGAGGCCGAGGCCGCGCACGGAACCGTCACGCGGCATTACCGCCTGCACCAACAGGGAAGACCCACATCGACCAACCCCGTCGCGTCGATCTACGCGTGGACGCGGGGGCTGCGCTATCGGGGTCTGTTCGACGAGACGCCCGATGTGGTGCGGTTCGCCCAAACGCTCGAGCAGGTTTGCGTCGACGTTGTCGAGTCGGCGCGCATGACGAAGGACCTCGCCACGCTCATTGGTCCCGATCACCCTTCGCTCACCACCGACGAGTTTCTGACCGCCATCGACACCGAGCTGAAGGCGCGGATGGAGGCTCGATGAAGAGCGTGAACGTGCGTCCTTCGCGACGGGCTCTTCCCACGAATCCCTCGTGGTCTTCGTGTCCTTCGTGGCTAGCGTTCTGGAAGAGTGAGACGGTGATGCGCGTGAGGCTTGCGACTGCTCTACTGGCACTGCTCTCCACCACGCTCGCGGCACAGGAACGAACGCCGCTCAGCATCCCCTACACCGAGATCACACTCGATAACGGATTGCACGTCATCCTGCACCAGGACCGTAGCGTGCCCATCGTCGCGGTGAATCTGTGGTATCACGTCGGCTCCGCCAACGAAAAGCCTGGCCGAACCGGATTCGCCCACTTGTTCGAGCACCTCATGTTCGAGGGGTCGAAGCACGTGCCCGAGGGCGCCTTCGACAACTGGCTCGAGGCCGCCGGCGGCACCAACAACGGATCCACCGACCTCGATCGCACCAACTACATCATCGACGTGCCCGAGAGCGCACTCGAGCTCGCGCTCATGGTCGAATCGGACCGCATGGGATTTCTCCTCGACACCATGACGCCCAAGACGGTGGACGGGCAACGGGACGTCGTCAAGAACGAGCGGCGTCAGAGCTACGAGAACGCGCCGTACGGCAAGGCCTACCTCGCGCTCCCGGCGCTGCTCTATCCGAAAGGCCACCCTTACAGTTGGTCGACCATCGGATCCATGGACGACCTCACGGCGGCGAGCTACGACGACGTGGTGCAGTTCTTCAAGACCTACTACGCACCGAACAATGCCAGCCTTGTCATCGCCGGCGATATCGACGTGGCCGACACGAGGCGCCTCGTCGAACGCTGGTTCGGAAGCTTCCCGCGCGGCGGAGATGTTCCGCCCCTCGTCGTGCCTCCCGTACGACTCGACGGCGTCAAGCGCGAGACCATCACCGACCGCGTCCAGTTGCCCAAGCTGCACCTCGCATGGCACTCGCCGGCCCAATACGCACCGGCCGACGCCGCGCTCGATCTCATCGCCTCGGTGCTCTCGAGCGGCCGCAGCTCGCGTTTATATCGCCGGCTCGTCTACGACCTGCAGGTGGCGCAGCAGGTCTCGGCGTATCAGCAATCGCAGGCGCTCGGCAGCGTCTTCAACGTCGAGGTGATGGTTCGGCCGGGGCACCCCGTCGACGACGTTTTGCGCATCGTCGACGAAGAGCTCGACAGGCTTCGGAACGAGCCGGTGCCCGACCGCGAGCTTGCAGGCGCGCTGAACCAGGTCGAGGCGACGTTCTATCGCGGCATGGAACGAGTCGGCGGCTTCTACGGCAAGGCGAACCAACTGAATCAGTACTACACAGAGACGGGCCTGCCCGACTTCTTCGAAGGCGACCTCGCGCGTTATCGAGCCTTGAGCCCGGCCGACCTGCAGTCTGCGGCGAAGCGCTTTCTGCCGGCAGGGCCCCGCGTCGAGCTCATCGTCGTGCCGGAGGGACAAGAATGAAGCGCGGCCAGGCACCGCTCTTCGCACTGCTCGTCATGGGCGCTGCGCTGACGTCCGCGGCGCAGGGACCGGATCGTTCGGTTCCTCCGAAGACGGGCGAGCCGCCCGCGTTGAAGCTTCCCCAGATCGAGAAGCTCGCGCTCTCGAACGGCTTGCCCGTGTGGCTCGTGGAGCACCACGAGGTGCCGCTCGCTCAAGTCAATCTCATCGTGAAATCCGGGAGCGCCGCCGATCCGACGGGCAAGTTTGGCGTCGGCTCGTTTGCGGCCGCGATGCTCGACGAAGGGGCCGGCACACGATCGGCCCTCGAGCTCGCGGAGGCCGTGGAGTTTTTGGGCGCGCAGCTCTCGACGGCAAGCTCGTTCGATCAGGCGGCCGTTCGCCTCTCCGTGCCGGCCGCGAGGCTGCAGGAGGCCGTCGATCTGATGGCCGACGTCGCGCTGCGGCCTACGTTCCCGGATGCCGAGACCGAGCGACTGCGCAAACAACGCCTGACCGAGCTGCTGCAAGCGCGTGACGACCCCGCGGTGCTCGTTCAATTCGCGTTCCTGGCCCATTACCAGCCGGCGAACGCTGCGCTGATCGTCGTCGGCGACGTCACCCGAGGGACCGTCATGCCGCTCATGGAGCGGGCCTTCGGCACCTGGAAGACTGCTCCGGCGCCGAGCACGGGTCCCGCCGTGCAAGCGGCGCCTCAGTTGACCGACCGTCACGTCTACGTCGTCGACAAGCCCGGGGCCGCGCAGTCGCAGATCCGGATGGGTTGGGTGGGCGTCGCTCGTTCGACCCCGGAGCTGGCGACGCTGGACGTGTTGAACACGATTCTCGGCGGGTCCTTTACGTCGCGGCTCAACTCGAATCTTCGCGAGCAGCATGGCTACTCCTACGGCGCCTTCTCAAGCTTCGACATGCGTCGCGCGCCGGGTCCTTTCTACGCCGGTGCCGGCGTGCAGACCGACAAGACGGCAGAGGCGCTGCGCGAGTTCTTCAAAGAGCTCGACGGCATTCAGAAGCCCGTGCCGGCCGACGAGCTCGAGAAGGCCAAAAGCTACGTTGCTCTACGGTTCCCCGGCGAGTTCGAGACGACCGGCGACTTGGCGCGTAAGCTCGAAGAGCTGGTCGTCTACGATCTGCCCGAGAGCACGTTCTCCACCTACATCGACCGCGTGCGAGCGGTCACCGCCGACGCTGTGCAGAAGGCGGCGATGCGCTACATTCAACCTGAGAACTTCGCCGTGGTCGTCGTGGGCGATCGAAGCACGATCGAGCCAGCCATTCGCGCCGCCAACGTCGGTCCCCTAACCGTCGTTCCGGCGGAGCGGGTGTTTCGGTGAGCTCGTGACCTATCGAAGGATTGATCGAAAAGGCTCGCTCGAGGTCACCTCTAGTCACTCGAAAACACGCAATTCTCATTCATTTCTCAAGGCAACCATCGGATCGATCCGCACTGCTCGCAGCGCCGGAAGCACGCTCGCCGCCACCGCCGCAATCAGCACGATGGCGGCAACGCTCGAGTACGAGGCCGCGTCGATGGCGGGCACACCGAAGAGCCAGCCTTGCAGGCCGCGTGAGAGCACGCCGGCTAGTACCAGGCCGATCGCGAGACCCACTGCGACGAGCGCTACCCCTTGACCCACCACCATCTTCACCAGCGCGTGACGAGGTGCCCCGAGCGCAGACCTGATGCCGATCTCACGAGCCCGGTTCCGTACCGCATGCGCCAGCAGCGCGTAGATGCCGATGAGCGCCAAGGTCAGCGCGACGATTGCGAACCCACCTGTCAGCCAACTGAGAAAGCGGACCGGGGCGAGCTGAGTGCTCACGCGCGAGTCGATCGTCTGTGCCTGGACGACGACGGTCTGCGGATCGAGGCGGCGAAGGGTCGCGCGCGCGGCTGCCGTGAGGTCGGCAGGGTCGCCGTCGGTGCGCAGCAGCGCCGCGAAACTACGCGCCCGCTCGTTGAATGGATAGTAGAGGTCGGGATCAGCGGTGGGGTTGCGCGGGATCCCCCTGAGGCTGGCGTCTTCGACGACACCGACGATAGTGAGCCATGGCGCGCGGTTCTCGCTGGTGGCCGAGCCTTGTCGCAGGCGCCGGCCAATGGGATCCTGGCTCGGCCAGAAGCCGTTGACGATCGCGAGGCCGAGGCTTTCGAAGTAGCCGGGCGTCACGCGATGGACGTACGCGCGCGGCCGTGTTCGGGCGTCGGTGTTGTCATGACCCTCGACGGAGTAGAACACCGCCGACGAGTCGCCGAGCGGAGTGTCGGAGGCAAGAGCGGCTCGGGTGACGCCGGGAATCGAGGCAAGGCCGTCGAGCAGCGCGGAGACTCCCGCGGCCGGCGGTAGCGCGGCGCCCTCTGCTGGCGCGGGAGGGATGGGGAGCTGAAGGTTCAAGGCCAACAGTCCTTTGGTGTCGTAGCCGGGATCGAACGCCACGAGCGACGTGAGGCTACGCCCAAGAAGTGTGGCCCCGACGAGCAAGGCGACGGCCAGCGCAACTTCGCCAACGACGATTGTGCGAAGCGTCCCACCGCGTCGCGTGCCCTTGAGCTCGGCGGCGCCGTCGCGCAGCTCTTGGGCGAGCGCCGACGGCGACCGCGTCGCAACTGGTACGAGTCCAATCATCAGCGTCGTGGCCGCGCCGAGAACGCTGGCGAAGAGGAGCATGCGCCAATCCATGCCCGGATCGGCGAAGCTCGGAAGCTGGATGGGGCTGAGTGCGAGGAGCGCGTCCGCGGCGACGAAAGCGAGCAGCCATCCGGCCCCGCCGCCGAACAGCACCAGCCATGCGCTTTCGGCCAGCATGAGGCCGGCCAATCGCTTGCGGTCGGCGCCAAGCGCCAGGCGGACGGAGAGCTCGCGACGTCGTGATTCGGTGCGCGCGAGCAGGAGACTCGCGACGTTTGCGCACGCAATCAACAGGAGCAGTGCCACGGCACCCGAGAGCAGGAGACTCGCCTGGCGGAGGTCGCCAAAGACCTCGGCCGCCAGCGGCGACACCTCCACACCGCGCTTGTCGTTGACCCCTGGGTAGGCTTGCTCCAGGCGCTTGGCAACTGCGTTGAGCTCGGCCTGGGCGGCCTCGATCGACGTGCCCGACTTCAGGCGCGCCACCACGGCGAAGCCGCGCGAGCCTCGGTCCTGCAGCGCGGTGACGCTCAGGGCGGCAGCGGCATTCACCCACAGCTCCGCGGCGTCGGATCGTCCGCGAAATGCGGCTGGCGCCACGCCGACCACGGTGTAGACG
>JAIVJN010000220.1 GCA_020200025.1 Acidobacteriota bacterium
CGCCCTCGCTGTGGCGCTCGGGGCGCGGCGAGTCGATGGATGGTCCTCGGCTGAGGACGAGCTGACACGTAGCCTTCCGCGCGTCAAGCCAAGCGCTGTCGCCCTGATTTCACGAGAAATCAAGCGCGGACGAGATCCTCTCGGAACAACGTTCTGCCAGTTGCGGTCGCCGGATGTGCGCCGTCCGCAAGGGGCCACGTACACGCCCGGCGAGATCGTGCGCGCGATGATTCGTTGGGCGGGCTCCATCGGTCAACCCGCGCGTGTGGTCGATCCGGGAGTCGGCTCGGCTCGCTTTCTTGTGGCAGCCGGTAGACAGTTCCCGACCGCCCGCCTGGTGGGTATCGACAACGACCCGCTCGCGACGCTGCTCGCGCGTGCCCACCTGAGCTGTATCGGGTTCCACGATCGCGCCGCAGTGCTGTTGGTCGATTATCGAGATGTCGTGCTTCCAAAGGTGGCGGGCACCACGCTCTTCATCGGCAACCCTCCCTACGTGAGGCACCATCTGATCAGCGCAGCACGCAAGGCGTGGTTCGTCCGCGCGGCGTCGGACCTCGGACTTCGAGAAGCGAGCCAGCTTGCGGGCTTGCACGTGCACTTCTTCATCTCCACCGCGCAGAAGGCCAGCACCGGCGACTTTGGCGCGTTCATCACGGCGGCCGAGTGGCTCGACGTCAACTACGGTCGCGTGCTCCGTGACCTCTTCATCGGCCCGCTGGGTGGGCGCAGTATCACGCTGATCGAGCCGACGGCACGGCTCTTTCCTGACGCCGCAACGACCGCAACAATTGCGTGCTTTCAGGCAGGTTCGCGGACGAAGTCGGTTCGCCTGAAGCGAGTGGCGTCGTTTCAGCAGCTGAAGGGACTCGAGGCGGGACGTACGATTCGGCGCGAGCGTCTGGAAGCCGCGCAGCGATGGACCCCGCTGACTCGAGCATCGCGGAAGGAGCCGGCCGGCTATGTGGAGCTGGGCGAGCTCTGTCGCGTCCATCGCGGACAAGTGACCGGTTCGAACAAAGTATGGATCGCCGGGTCGCACTCGACGGGGTTGCCAGCTCACGTTCTGTTCGCCTCCGTCACGCGCGCGCGGGAACTGTTCGCGGCCGGCCGTGCGTTGACCGATGCGGCACCATTGAAGAAGGTCATCGACCTGCCTGTCGATCTGGACGTGCTCGACTCCGTAGAACGCCGTGCGGTCGAGATGTTCCTCAAAGTGGTGCGCACCATGGGTGCTGAGCATGGCTACATCGCGCGCAATCGGAAGGCGTGGTGGTCAGTGGGTCTCCGGCAACCGGCTCCGCTGCTCGCCACCTACATGGCCAGGCGCCCGCCGGCCTTTGTCCGCAATCTGGCCGATGCGCGGCACATCAACATCGCGCACGGCGTCTATCCCCGTGACCCACTCGAGAGCAGTACGCTCGACGTGTTGGCCAATTACCTGACGAACACCGTCACACAGGCCGAAGGTCGGACCTATGCCGGCGGCCTGACGAAATTCGAGCCCAAGGAGCTCGAACGGCTGATCGTTCCGGACCCCTCGACCTTGTCGCAGCTTTAGTACTGCATTTCATAATTACGGTGACGCATCGAGGGCGGCGAGGCGCCCGCCTGGCAAGGCGCGACGACTGAGAATACTTAGCGTATTTGAAGGAGGAGCAACGCCGCCAGGCGGGATGCATCGCCGGCCGAATGCCACCGTAATCATGAAATGCAGTACTTAGCCTTGACCTGAAGGCCGCTGATTCCTGATGCCTTGTCAACCCCGTCATCCCACGCAGCGGGGCGAGAAGTCGCGGGCGCTGCGCGAGGCGGGCACGCTCCCGCGTATGATCGTCCAGTGCGGCGCCGATTCCTGTGCGCAGTCGTCGTGGCGTTGGGCGTGACCGCCGGGTGCAACGAGGAGCGGGCGACGCCGATCGCACCCACCGCGACGGCGGCCAATCGTCGAGTGTTGGTCGTCACGCACACGACGGGTTTTCGTCACAGCTCGATTTCTCTGGCCGAGTCGGTCATCGAGCAGCTCGGACGTTCGTCGGGCGCGTATTCCGTCGTCTTCTGCCGCACGGCGGCGGATGTGGCGCGGCTGCTGACGCCGGCCGGCCTCGGCGACATCGATGCCGTCGTCTTCGCGAATACGACCGGCAATCTCGGCATCCCCGATCTGCAGGGCTTCCTCGACTGGGTCGCGGCGGGCCACGGGTTTGCGGGCATGCACAGCGCGGCGGACACCTACCGCGATGCCCCGACGTATCTCGCCCTTCTTGGCAACGAGCTCGTCACCCACGGCGATCAAGCGGAAGTCAACGCGCGCGTGGAAAATGCCACTCATCCCGCCGTCGCTCATTTCGGCGGCGGTTATCGGGTCTTGGACGAGATCTATCGCTTCGCGCAGAGCAACCGAGCCTCCGTGAACCTATTGCTGTCTGTGGACCGTGCGCCGCTCGACGGTCTGCCGGACGCTGGGCAACCTGGCGATCTGCCGCTCGCCTGGTTCAAGACACACGGTGCCGGCCGGGTCTTCTACACCGCGCTCGGCCATCGCGAAGAGGTGTGGCAGGACACCCGATTCCAGCAGCACGTGCTCGGCGGGATTCGGTGGGCGCTGGAACGGTAACCTCGAGGACGGCGATGCGAGCCGCGGGGGTTGGACCCTGTGGGGTGGGACCCGTGGGGAGGGACCCGGGGGGTAGGATCCGGGGGGACCTGTGGGT
>JAIVJN010000221.1 GCA_020200025.1 Acidobacteriota bacterium
GCGCTGGCGCTAGCGGCCATCGCCGCACGAATCTCGGAGTTTGGCTTCACTCCGAACCGAGTGGCGGCTCTCGGGGAGAATCTCATTTTGCTGGTCAATCTGACTTGGACGGCCCGGCTCTATGCGCGTTTTCTACGTGACCTCGGCTCGTTTGCCGCCCTGGAGCAATGGCAGATCGCCTAACCTGCCCGTGTACGCTGGGTGGGCGGCGTTTGTGGTCGTCGTTTTCCCGCTGGTGTTTGGCTACCGTTGATAAAGGCGTCCCACGCGTTTCATGTTGTTCCACTCACTCACTTGCGCCAAGGCCATTCGCACAGGGCTGGCACAGCTCGCCGATCGCCTTGCATGGGTTCGACATGAATCGGTGGTGCTTCTGCCCGCGCGTGGTCGGTGTGCCTATAAGGCCGTCCACGGTTTATTGTTGCGACGTAGACACCCGCTTCGGCATCCAAGTTATCGATGCGCACCCTGCAATCAATGTTCAACCACATGGCGTGGGCCGATGCCCGTGTCCTGGACCTCCTCACCGCCAATCCCCAAGCCGTGCACGTCCCGAACGTGCTGAAGCTGCTATCACACGTGATCGCAGCGGAACGCGTCTGGTTGCTCCGGCTTCGCGGCGAAGACAGTTCGTCTCACCCGATCTGGCCCGAGTGGACGCTGGAGCACGCCCGTACTGTCGCTGCGGACAATGCGCGGGCGTATGAAGAGCTGGCCGCTGAGCTCACCGACGAAAGCGGCGGCCGAGTCGTCGAGTATCGAAACAGCCAAGGCACGGCTTTCCGCACGCAGGTCGCGGACATTCTGAGCCAGGTGACGCTGCATGGCAGCTACCATCGCGGGCAGATCGCTGCGGCACTGCGTGCGAGCGGGGTGGCGCCGGTCAACACCGACTTCATCACCTTCGTGCGCGAACGCGGTGCGGCCACGCGCTGAGTCCGTCAGCGCACGGCACGTCCTCTGATCAACACGAGCACGTCCCCACGTTCACGAGCCTCACGTATGCTCTTGGCCATGAAGACGTTCCTGGCAGGCATGATTCTGGCCACCGTCTCGGCACAAGAACCCCTTCGTCCGACCGCGTCCGTTCGACCCGGCATCGAGGTGTTCCTCTCGGCTGTGCCTGAGCCCCTTCGCGGAAAGCGTATCGGGCTCATCACGAATCATGCGGGTATCGACCGTGCCGGTACGTCCGACATCGATCTCATCGCGGCGCACCCTGACTTGAAGCTGGTAGCCCTGTTCGCCGCCGAGCACGGCATCCGGGGAGTCGCCGCCGCGGGCGAGAAAGTGATCGACGACCGAGACCCGACAACCGGCCTGCGGATCTTCTCGCTGTACATTGCGGAGGATCGAGGCCCGACGCCCGAGATGCTGAAAGGGATCGATGCGCTCGTGTACGACCTGCCGGAGGTCGGTGGGCGGACGTGGACGTACGTCTCCACAATGGCTCTTTCCATGCAGTCGGCGGCACGAAAGAGCATTCCGTTTGTCGTACTCGACCGGCCCAATCCGCTTGGCGGTGAGATCGTGGAGGGGGCGCTGCTCGATCCGGCATTCAAGTCGTTCGTGGGGATGTATCCGATACCCGCTCGGCATGGCATGACCGTCGGCGAGCTCGCGACGTTCTTCAACGAGGAATTCGGCATCGGGGTGGAGCTGATCGTCGCGCGCACGGCGAACTGGCGCCGCACTCAATGGTTCGTCGACACCGGCCTTCCCTGGCGGAACCCCTCACCGAATCTCAGATCGCCGGTCGCTTTGAACAATTACCCGGGCACTGTCTACTTCGAGGGGACGAACCTGACGGAAGGACGCGGGACCGACAGTCCCTTCGAGCAGGTGGGCGCACCATGGCTCGACGCGCCGGCCATCGTGAAAACCATGAATGAACGCCGCATGCCCGGTATCCGTTTTGAGGCCATCACGATGGCCGTGGAACGCGAGGCGGCCAAGTTTCCAGGGCAGACCATTCCCGCGATCCGGTTTGTCGTCACTGATCGCGAAACCTACCGCCCGGTGCGGACGTCGCTGCTGCTGATCGACGAAATCCGGCGGCAGCATCGGAAGGAGTTCGCCTGGGGCAAGTCGATCGATAGGTTGACGGGGTCTGACAAGGTCAGATTGGCCATCAACGGCGGAACGCTTTCGGCGCTTCTCGAGCAATGGGATCGGGAAGCAGCGGCGTTCCACGAACGACGACGGCCGTTTCTGCTCTACGACTGACGTTCGGCATCGCCGCGTTCAGAGGAGGACCGATGAAGCGGAGCAAGTTCACCCACGAGCAGATCCTGACGATCGTCCGGGATGGGCTTGATCGGTTGGATGTCAAGGCCCTCTTGACGTGGGAGTTCGTGCAACACGAGGTGATCCATCACGGTCAGTGGAGCATCTATGCCTCGCTCGCGGGGTTCGACACGCCGCTCAGCTGGCGCGCGTCATAGGGCTTGTAAGCAGCCCGACAATCGCAATCTATGTAGGCCGTGGAGAGACTTTCACCACAGGCAGCTAAGGCGTGTCTAGATGCTCATCAAAATACCTCAGCAGTCGAGAGTAGCGGTTCCGCAGCGTCGCGTTCGCCTCCAGCTCAGCAAGCCGAACAGCGTTGCCCAAAACACGGTTGGCTGCGTTGACGGGCGCCGCGCCGGGCTCTTCGATCAAGCAAACGGACATCACAAGGGTGTCCGAAACTCAGCGCTGCCGAAT
>JAIVJN010000031.1 GCA_020200025.1 Acidobacteriota bacterium
TTCGGCTCCGCTTCGCTAGTGACGGCGTTGTCTTGCCCCGCTTCGCGGGGCGTAGACATCTCCTCAGGCAACACGGAAAAACTTGCTTCATTCGTGACGCTCTCAGCCTGAGGAGATGTCTAGTACTTCGGCTGACTCGGATCCACCTGGTCGATCCACCCGAGGATGCCGCCGGTGAGATTTGCCACCCGTCCAAACCCAACGCCGCGAAGAAACGCCGCCGCCTTGGCGCTGCGGGCCCCTGACTTGCACTGACACACGATGGCGGCATTCTGATCGAGCTCCTGATAGCGCTGCGGGAGCTCGCCGAGCGGGATGAGGACCGACCCGGGGATGCGGTTGATTTGGTACTCCTGCGGCTCACGCACGTCGAGCACCAGGACCGGTTCGCCGGCGTCCAACTTCCGCTTGAGCTCGGTCGCCGTCAGCTCGTTCCCTAATACGCCCTCTCCCTTCTCCCCAGCGTGCGACGCATCGGGTGCGGGCGCCACCCCGCAGAACTGCTCGTAATCGATCAGCTCGCGCACGGTCGGGTGCGTGCCGCACACCGGGCAGTCGGGATCCTTGCGCAGCTTGAGCTCGCGGAAACGCATCCTCAGCGCGTCGAAGATCAGGAACCGTCCGATCAACGGCTCACCTTTGCCGAGAATCAACTTGATCGTCTCGGTGGCTTGAATGGTGCCGATGACGCCGGGCAGCACGCCCAGCACGCCACCTTCGGCGCAACTTGGCACCAACCCGGGTGGGGGCGGCTCCGGGTACAAGCACCGGTAGCACGGACCCTCCTTGGTGGCGAAGACCGATGCCTGGCCTTCGAACCGGAAGATGCTGCCGTACGCATTCGGTTTACCGAGCAGCACACAAGCATCGTTGACCAGGTAGCGGGTCGGGAAGTTGTCGGTCCCGTCGAGGATCACGTCGTAGCCGGCGAAGAGGTCGAGGGCGTTCTCGGAGCTGAGCGCCGTCTCATACATCTGAATCTCCACACCAGGATTGAGCGCGTTCAGGCGTGTCTTGGCCGACTCGAGCTTCGATCGGCCGACATCGGCGGTGCCATGCAGAAGCTGCCGCTGCAGGTTGCTGAGATCGACGACGTCGAAGTCGACGATGCCGAGGGTGCCGACGCCGGCGGCCGCCAGATACATCGCCGCTGGCGACCCTAGCCCGCCCGCACCGATACACAACACTTTGGCGGCTTTCAGCGCCCGCTGCCCGTCCATCCCCACTTCCGGCAGGATCAGGTGACGGCTGTATCGCCGGATCTCGTCGGCCGAAAGCGCCGGCAGCGATGGCGCTTCAACGCCGGCCGCGGTCTCCTGCGCGGCGGAGTGGGGTGCGCCGCCCGCGACCGACGGGATGATGCTGACCGTATCGCCACTCTTCACCGGCGTCCGATCCTTCTGCAAATACCTGATGTCATCGTCGTTCACGTAGACGTTGACAAAGCTGCGCAACTTGCCGTCTTCGGTGAACAGATGCGGCCGCAACCCTGAAAATCGGGACGTCAAGCCGGCAAGGAGCTCGCCGACCGTGGCACCATCGACCTCGACGCTCTCGAGCTTGTCGGTGAACGCGCGGAGCGGTGTGGGAATGTGAATCTTGACAGCCATGTGTGGACTCGAGTGAATCTGGCGGCGAGACCGCAGAGCTTCGTGCCACGCGGAGCTCGTCGTGCTGCGTTGTTCAACGGGCTTACTGTTTGGCGACTCGTTGGTCGATGTCCACGTCTTCTGCATCGAATTGCGATCGATCCGAGCGTAGGCGCCAGGATCGCAGATCGCCGTCGCGTCCAGCCTCGACGGCGACAATGACATAGGCGAAGACCGGCCAGGCGTGGCGTGGACCCTCATCGGTGACATTTGCCAGCGCGAGCGCCTCGTATACGACGTCGCCCCGGCCGATGAGCGCTCCGCAACACTCATCAGGATAGGTCTCGCGGCCATGCGCCCGAATCGAGTGCTCGACGGAGCCCGACAGGCGGAGCGACATCAGCTCACGTCCTGCTCGGGCGCATGGTGCGTGGCCGACCGTTCCCCATCGCGATCCATTTCGTCCCAGAAGCGTTCCGACAAGTATTTCTCTCCCCCGTCGCAGAAGATGACGACGATGACGGGCGAAGGCGTTCGACGATGGTCGAGGTGCCGCGCCAGCTCGAGCGCGCCGGCAAGGTTGGCGCCGCTCGAGACCCCGAGCAGCAGCCCTTCTTCGCGCGCGAGCCGGCGCGTGAGCGCGTACGCCTGCTCGGTGCCAACGCGAAGATCGATGGTCGCGAGACCCGGATCATAGATGCCCGGCACGATGGCCGACTCCATGTGCTTCAAGCCTTCGAGTCCGTGCAGCGGCGAGTCCGGCTGCACCGACGCGAGCACCGCCGGCGAGCCTGAATCGCGCAGGAAGCGGCCGACACCCATGAACGTTCCGCTCGTGCCCAGTCCCGCGACAAAGTGCGTCAGCCGGCCGCGGGTCTGTTCGACGATCTCCGGGCCCGTCGACTCGTAGTGCGCGCGCCAGTTGCCGTCGTTGTTGTACTGGTCGGCGTAAAAATAACGCTCGGGATGCTTCGCGTAGAGAGCTCGCGCGGCGACGATCGCCCCGTCCGAGGCCTGCATCGGATCGGTGAAGACGATCTCGGCGCCGTAGGCGCGCAAGATGCGCTTCCGCTCAGGCGTGACGTTGGCCGGGACACACAGGGTGACACCGAAGCCGAGCGCGGCTCCGATCATCGCGTAGGCGATGCCCGTGTTGCCAGAGGTGGCATCGAGCAAGCGTCGCCCCGAACCGAGCGCCCCGCTGCGCAACGCGTCGCGCACCATCCACCAGGCGGGTCGGTCTTTCACCGAGCCGCCGGGATTCTGCCACTCAGCTTTGGCGTAGAGCTCCACGCCGGGCACATCGCGCTCGATATGGTTGAGCCGCACGAGCGGCGTGCGCCCGATGGCATCCACGACCGTGGTGGCCTCAGCGGCGTAGCTCGAAATTGTCCCCATGATATCCGACTCGTTCGGTCTCACTTAGATTACCCTCGGGAGACGCACGGCGCAATCCACGGCCGTAGACCGACGAGCTTGAGGTGTCCATCGACTACGAAAAGGGACGGCGACACCTCATGCGGCGCGATCCTGTGCTTGCGCGGATCATCCGCCGAGTCGGTCCCTGCGGGCTCGGAGCCTTGCCCGATCGCGACGCGTTCGTGTCGCTCTTGGAAGCCATTGCTTCGCAGCAGTTGTCGGCGAAGGCCGCCGACACGATCTTTTGCCGCTTTTGTGACCTCTTCCCGCCCGATCGCAGCCCCGACCCGGCGCGGATCGCGCGCCTCGACGATGCGGCGATACGAGCGGCCGGCTTCAGCGGTGCAAAGATCGGCTACGTGCGCGACCTCGCGGCGCATGTCGCCGACGGGCGTCTCGATCTCGCGGCTCTGGAGAGCGCGAGCGACGCCGACGTGATGGCGATGCTCACGCGCGTGAAAGGCATCGGCCGCTGGACCGCCGAGATGTTCCTGATCTTCCGGCTGAAGCGGCCGGATGTCTTCGCGGTCGACGACCTCGGGCTGGTGAATGCGGTTCAGCGCGCGTATGCGCTGCGCGCGCGCCCCTCGCCCCGCCGACTCGACGCCATCAGCGAGGGCTGGCGACCCTACCGGTCGCTGGCATCGTGGTATCTGTGGAAGAGTCTGGCACTTCCCGCCGAATCGGCGGCTCGTGCGGTCACTTCACGCCAACGGTCAACGTGACCTGACCGCGTATTTCGATTTCCCCGGCCGCCACCGGCGTCGTCTGACGCGCCTCGTCGACGGCCATACGCGCCATCATCATCGATTGAGGCGGCGGAACGACACGCGCACTCGATTCTTCGATGCGGACGATGCGGCCTACCGCCGCACCGGCGCCGGCCGCGACGGCCTCGGCGCGTGCTCGGGCATCGACGACCGCAAGCCGCAGGGCGTCGCGCTCGATGGCGTCTCGCTGCTTCAGGTCGAAACGGAGACCGTGGATCGACGTCGCGCCCGTGCCAACTCTTTGGGCTGACGCGAACGATTCTCCGCCCCGATGGTGACCCAGGCGCGATCGGGCGCGGACTTGACCACGCCTTCCCCGGTTACGACGATGACCGGTTCTGCGGGCGGCGTCTGGGCAGCGGCGCCTCCGGGCGCGCCGTTGACGAGCAGCAGCGAGACAATCACGACGGCAGGGCGGCACAACACAATCACGTCCTTCCCAAGGGTGGCTCTTAGACCGTTATGCGGCCCGTAACGAGAATTTCGTACCCATTTGTGAATCCGCATAACGGTCTAGACGGGCAGAGCGCGTCGAAGGCAACGAGAACTAGCCAAGGGCAAACTGACGGGATATCAAGGGCAAAGCCCTTGGCTAGTTTAGACGCCACCTTGGGGCTGGTCGGGCGGGTCGGGTTGCGCATCAGGCGGGTCGGGCTGGCCCGATAACGCCCAATCCGCCTAGGCCTTTCGATCGTCGCTGTACGCGACGCGGAAACCGATGCTGTAGGCATAGGTATCGACCGGCACCTCGTGACGATGCGCGCAGCGGAGTTGGCGCACGTCATGAGTCACCCACGAGCCGCCTCTGACGAGGCGTAGCCGCCCGATGGACGGTCCTCGCGGATTGCGCTGGTCACCGTTGCGATAGGCGTCGGGGCGATACCAGTCCGCCACCCATTCCCACACATTGCCAACCATATCGGAAAGGTCGAACGCGTTCGACGGATAGCTGCCGACGGGTCGCGTCCCACGATGGCGCTTCAGCGCGGGCTCGGGGAGGAAGTTGGCGCGCGAGGGGTCGATGTCGTCGCCCCAGGGATAGTGACGGCCGTCGACGCCACCACGGGCCGCACGCTCCCACTCGGCTTCGGTGGCGAGCCGCACTGGCTGTCCAATCTGCTCGCCGAGCCACCGACAGTACATTGCGGCATCCGTGTAGGCCACCAGGGTGACTGGATGACGGCCTCGCTCCTTCGGCATTTTGCCGCCGCGCCAGGCGTAGGCACCGGCGAGCTCGCGAAACGCCGGCTCTTGCGCCGGGGTGACCACCCGGGGAAGCTCGCGCAGCGCCGGTACGGGATGCGGGCGCTGGCGGACGAAGTCGGCGTATTGATCGTTGGTGATGGGATGAATCGCCAGGTGGAACGCATCGACGAACACGCGGTGCGCCGGCCGTTCGTCCTCGTCGCCATCGTCGGCGCCCATCGTAAACTCGCCCGCCGGGACTCGCACAAAGCGAGGGAGCAGCTCGTCAGCCATTGCTGGAGTGGCACCGAAAGTATACTTTCCCGTCATGAAGCTCGAACAGTTCTCCCTGGAGCGAATGCAGTCCACATGGGAGAACGTCGTGGACATCAATTTGTCGGAAAGCGGTGTCCGGCCGCTGTCCCCGCGCGAGCTACTTGCCGGGGACGCCCGCGCGATCGATGGCCTTCTCGATCAACCTCTGCTCTACACGCAGTCGAACGGAACCCCGGAGCTGCGTTCGGCCATCGCGGCGCTGTATCCCGGCGCGTCCGAGTCGCACGTGCAGGTCACCAACGGAGGATCGGAGGCGAACTTCGTGTCTGTCTGGCGGCTCGTCGAGCCCGGCGACGAGGTAGCGATGCTGGTGCCGAACTATCTGCAAACGTGGGGCCTTGCCCGCGCGTTCGGCGCCACCATTCGCGAATGGCGGCTGATCGAGGATCGGCAGGGCGGACGCTGGCGGCCCGACCTCGATGCGCTGGAGCGCATCGTTTCCGGGCGCACGCGACTCATCATCATCTGCACGCCCAACAACCCGACCGGCTCCCGGCTCACGTCCGACGAGCTCGATCGCGTCGCCACCATCGCCGCACGTCACGGCACGTGGATCCTGTCCGATGAGGTGTACCGTGGAGCGGAGCTCGATGGCATCGACACGCCGTCGATGTGGGGTCGCTCGGAACGCGCGATCATCACCAGTGGTTTGTCGAAAGCCTACGGCCTGCCTGGACTCCGAATCGGGTGGGCGATTGCGTCCCCAGCGATGATCGAGTCGCTCTGGTCCTATCACGACTACACCACGATCGGTCCGGGCGCGCTGAGCGATCGGCTCGCGCGTGCGGCGCTCGAGCCCGCGACGTGCCAGCGCCTCATCGATCGAACGCGCGGGATCCTTCGCGCCAACCTTCCGCTGGTGGAGGAGTGGCTCACCGCTCATGAGACGGGGTTTTCGTGGACGCGGCCCGAAGCCGGCGCCATCGTCTACGTTCGCTATCACTACCGCGTGCGCTCGACGACGCTCGTCGACCGTCTGCGCGAGACGCAAAGCGTGCTCATCGTGCCGGGCGATCATTTCGGTATGGACGGCTATCTGCGCATCGGATACGGCGAGTCGCCGCATTACGTCCGCACCGGTCTCGCGCGGTTGGACGAGCTGCTCGCGACGCTGCCGGCCGAGGAGCGCCCAGTCTCCGCGGCATGAGCCGGCCCGAGCTGGCGCTGGCGCTTGTCGGGTTTGGACACGTCGGGCAGCGCTTCTTACGGCTGCTCGACGAGGTGGCCGATCGCCTCGACTTCGACTGGCGCCTGGTGGCCATCGCGACCAGACGTCATGGATGTGCCGTGGATGCCGACGGCATCGACGCCGACCGCGCACTGGCGACGATGGAGGGGCGTCTCTCGCTCGAGCGCCTCGATCACGAGCCCCAACAGCGCAGCGGCATCGACGTCGTTCGGCGCGTCACGGACGTTCTCGCCGACGAAGCCAGCGAGGGCCGGCTCGTGACGATCGAAACAACCCTGCTCGACATCGAGCAGGGTGAGCCAGCCACGGCGCACGTGCGCGCCTCGCTCGAAGGGCTCGCTCACGTCGTCACCGCCAACAAGGGACCCGTGGCGTTCGGGTATCGCGATCTCGAATCACTGGCGGAGTCGGTCGATCGCTTCTTTCTGTTCGAAGGCGCAGTCATGGACGGCGTGCCAGTCTTCAATCTCGTCCGCGAGACCATGCCAGGCGTCGTCGTCGAGGCGTTCCGCGGAGTGATCAACAGCACCTGCAACTACGTGCTCGCGGAGCTCGAACGTGGCACGCCCTTCGACGATGCGATTGCGGCGATGCAGGCGCAGGGCATCGCGGAAGCCGACCCCTCGCACGATGTCGATGGATGGGACGCGGCCGCAAAGACGGCAGCGCTCGCCAACGTCCTTCTCGATGCCGTCATCACGCCGCACCAAGTCGAACGAACGGGCATTCGGGATGTCACGGCGGCCGACGCGTCCGAAGCGGTCGCCAGTGGGCGCCGTATCCGGCTCGTGGCTTCTGCCGCGCGACACGGTCGCACGATCGAGGCGCGGGTCGAGCCCGAGCTGCTCGATGGCCGCGATCCACTCGCCAATCTCACCGGCACCGAGAACGCGCTCTACTTGAAGACGGATCTGCTCGGCGAAATCGGCGTCGTGCAACGTACCGGGTCGGTCGCGCAGACGGCGTATGCGCTGCTCAGCGACGTCATGAGGATCAGCCGGCGATTCCGTGAGTTGTAGGCGACACCGCGCCTCGGTTTTCCTCTTTATTCGTACAATAGCCGGATGACCGCACCGCTCGAGGGCGTGACGGTGCTCGACCTGACGCGCGTGCTGTCCGGTCCGTATTGCACCATGGTGTTGGGCGATCTTGGCGCCCGCATCATCAAGCTGGAGCATCCAGCCCGCGGCGACGACACGCGCCACTGGGGACCGCCGTTCCTAGCCGATCAGAGCGCCTATTTCCTGAGCATCAATCGCAACAAGGAGAGCCTCACGCTCGACTTCAAGCACGTGGACGCCGGCGAGGTTCTCGCGCGGCTGCTGCCGCGGGTCGACGTCCTGGTCGAGAACTTCCGTCCGGGGACGCTCGATGGATGCGAGCTCGATGCGGACACGCTGCTCCAGCGGTTTCCGCGTCTCGTGTACTGCTCGATTTCCGGATACGGCCAGACCGGTCCGCGCTCGCGCGAGCCGGGCTACGATGCGGTGATTCAGGCCGAGGGCGGCTTGATGAGCGTGACGGGCGATGCCGACGGTCCGGCGTTCCGCCTCGGTGTGGCCATCTCCGACATCACCGCGGGTCTCTTCGCGGCGCAAGGGGTGCTGGCCGCCCTTCTGGCCCGCGAGCGTACGGGACGCGGCCAGCTCGTCGACGTCGGCATGCTCGACTCGACCGCTGCCCTTCTCACCTATCAAGCCGCCATCCATTTTGCGACCGGTCAGCCACCGGCGCGCATGGGCAACCGACATCCGACGATTGCGCCCTACGAGACATTCACGGCAACGGATGGCGAAGTGGTCGTGGCAGTCGGCAACGATGCCATCTGGCGCCGCTTTTGTGCCGCTGCCGGCTTGGACGGCCTCGCCGAGGATCACCGCTTTGCAACGAACCGTGGACGGTTGACGAATTACACCGAGCTCAGGCCGATCCTGGCCGAGCGGCTCGGCACGAGGTCACGCGCCGAATGGCTCACACGCTTCACCGCGGCGGGCGTGCCGTGCGGGTCCGTGCGGAGCGTCGGCGAGGTCCTCGCGGATCCGCACCTGGCCTCGCGACAGATGATCCACGCGCTGCCGCACCCGACGGCCGGATTCGTGCAGGTGATCGGATCGCCGCTCAAGCTCTCGGACACACCCACGAGCGTGCGTACGGCTCCGCCCGTCCTCGGACAGCACACCGAGTCGATCCTGTCGGAGCTCGGGTTCGGGTCGACGGCGATTGACGGGTTGCGATCAGCTGGAGCGGTCTAGCGGCTGATGAAAAGCCGAGCCTTGAAGTCAAGAGGCACAAGGCCGCCTCTTGCCTGGCCTACTCCGGTTGCTGGGTTTTTCACCAACCTGGCAGCGAAGCTTCGCCCCGAACCGCCAAGAGATCAGCGGGGCTGCGCTTCGCTGCCATAGTATTGTTTTGCCCCGCCTCGCGGGGCCTAGACATCTCCTGAGGCCATTCGGGAAATTAGCTTCATTCACAACGCTCCCAGCCTTAGGAGATGTCTAGTGTTGCTGGACCCGCGTTTCGCAACGAGCTTATCCATGGATACCGGCCTCGTCCGTAAACGTCTTCGCTCTGCCGTCGATGCGGCGCGCAGGGAAGCCACGGCACGCCGCTCTCGCGCTGACGCGTCCGCAAAAGCTTACGAGCAATTCCTCGTCGACGTGGCTGTGCCGGCATTCCGCGCCATGGCCACTGCGCTTCGCGCCGAAGGACTGCCGTTCGAGGTGATGACCCCGTCCGATGCCGTACGGTTGGTGCCGGAACGCAATCGTGACGATGGGATCACGCTCGAGCTCGATGCGACGGCCGATCCGCCGATGCCGCTCGTCTCAGTAACGCGTTCGCGGGGCAGCCGCGTCGTCCAGCGCGAGCGAACCGTGAGAGGGGCCGCCACCCCGTACGCCCCCGGATAGCGACGGATCGATTCGGGAATATACCGATAGGTGTCCGGATCGCCGTGCAGCACCCACCCCACCACGCTGCCGACGCGGGCGAGATAGCTCAAATAGAGCCGCCGCAGACGAGCGTCGTCCGGACGATTGAAATCGAGTGAAAGGAACCGGCCACCAGGTTTGAGGACGCGGGCGATTTCCTCGAGAGCAGGGCCGAGCTCCGGGACATTTCTCAATCCGTAACCCGTCGTGACGACTTCGAACGACGCGCCACGAAACGGCAGCGCCATCATGTCGCCGGTGAGGAAAGCCGGACTGGGCTGGCCGCGCGCCTTGGCGACGGCGATCTCCAGCATGCGATGAGTGACGTCGAGCCCGACCGTGGCCGCCCCCTTCGCACGAAGCAGGTAGGTGATGTCGCCTGTGCCGGCAGCTAGATCCAGCGCCCGTTCGCCGGGATGGATGTCGGCGAGCTGCACGAGCCGCTTTTTCCAATGCCGATCGCGACCGTAGGAGAACAGGACCGTGATGAGATCGTAGCGGTCCGCAATGGTAGCGAAGAGCCGTCGAACGTGGATGCGCTTGCTCTCCGGCGTATCGAAGGCGGCTTCGAGGGACACGCGATGATTATCGCGCCACCACCTCGATGACGCCGCGCATCATCTCGGAGTGCGGCCGGCACTGATATTCGTACGTGCCCGGCGCGGTGGGCGCCTCGAACGTGACGGAGCCCTGCTGACCGTTGGAGAGAGATCTCGTCGCCACGTCCCACGAGGGAATGGCGAAGTCGTGCACCATGCCCGGCGTCTCATTGCGCACGACGATGCGGACCCGCTCACCGGCGGTGACCCGGACGATCGGGTTCATCTCTGGCTGGCCTTCGAGGACGAACGTCATCCCTCTTGTCACGAGGACGATCTGGCGCGCCGGCGCCCGTTCCGCAACGAGCGGCAGCACCGCAACGATTCCGATGAAAACCGCCGCGCAAACCGCCGCCGTGCGCCAATGTCGTCGAACTACCTTTGTCACGTCACCCTCATGTCATCCCGCCGATGAGCTCTACGCCCGCAGGGTTCGAGCCCCGCCTGCCGGTGCAGTCCGCTTTACCCGACGAACATCCCGGTCACATACATCACAACCACGCCGACGACGAGACCGGCCAGCACGGGACGTTGCAGCAAGTGCCGGCCCACGCCACCTTCGCCTGCGGTCTGCTTCAAAATCTGGCGCATCACCTGCCCGATGGCGCCGACACCGAAGCCGAGCATGAGCACGGCCCACACCGGCGAGGTGACGAACCCACCGAGCCACGCGCCGGCGATCGTCGGTACACCGCCGACCAGGCCCAACTTGAGAAGGTTTGCTACTGGCGCACGGGTGCCTTCTCGCGCCAACGGCGCCACGATCGCCAAGCCCTCGGTCGTGTTGTGCAGCGTGAAGCCGACGATGAGCAGAGAGCCGAGTGCCATTTCGCCGAGCGCGAACGCCGATCCGATGGCGAGGCCTTCGCCAAAGTTGTGGAGGCCGATGCCGATGGCGACGAGGAGCGCCAGCACCCAACCGGTGCTGGGCCCAGCGGCGGCCGACGCGGCGTTCGTCTTGTTTCGGCGCTCACCGAGGTAGAAGCCCACCGCATCGAGCGCCACCCAGGCCGCCATCGCTCCGAATACGAACAACGTCACGCCCTGGTACGACTCGGGGACGGCGGCAGCCGACTCGAGGCCGTCGAGCGCGCCGTCGACGAAGAGAAAAGCTAACAGCCCAACCGTCAACGCCAGCAGAAAGTCGAGGCCGCGCCGGTCGAGTCTGCCGACCAGCGGATACCAGAGGAGGCCAATTGCCACGGGGATCACACCGACATACAGGCCAATCAGTGCAAAGACGCCGAAGAACCGTAATGTCGGCCGCGGCGTTTCGACGGCCACACCAATCGCGTGATCGAATGTCGCGCCAGTCGACGTGATCAGCCTGACGAGGTGAGATTCGCCTTGCACCCACGGGTACGGAATCACGAGCCTCGTCCGATTCAGGTGCTCGAGGCGTGTGCCCTGTTCCGCTTGAAACGTCCAGAACGCATCGTCGACCATCACTTGCGCGATGGTCACTTCGTCGGGGCCGTCGTTGAGCACACCCAGGACGATCTGGCCCGGGCTGAGCACAGCCCGCTCGATGGAAAGGCGCTCGACCGGCGGATAGCCGTCGCCGGTGACGAAGCTGGACGGCCCCCTGCCGATCAAGAGCGCCAGCAGGGCGCCGAGCAATACGAGCGGCCCGAGACCGAGCATCCAGGTGACCACGGCGCGGCGTGGAGGCGTCACCGGGGCGTCAGCCAGCGTCGAGCGCGGAGCACCGAGCGCCCCCGTGCCGACATTACGTGACACTGCCAGCCTCCGCACGGAACAGTCCCATCCATCCGAGCTCGGCGAACTCGCTCTGATGGGCGTGGAACATGAAGTCACCGGGATACCGGAACGTGGTCTCGAGGATGGCGCGCTCGCCTTGCGCGAGCACGATTGTGTCGATGTGCTCGACGTGCGCCGAGGGCGTGCCGGTCCGCGCGGCATCGAAGAACATGCCGTGCAGATGGAAGCTGTTGAGCAGATCGAACTCGGTGAGGTTCACGAGATAGATGCGCACCGGCCGACCGACGGTGACGCGCACCGGATCGGTCATGTAGGCGTTGGCGATCGAATTGACCGCGTAGACTTCGTTTTCGTTATCGAAGTTGGTGTCGAACGCGTTCATCACCATGACCATTTCGTCGGCCGGCGCCCGACCGCCTCGGGGATCGACGATGAACGCGCCGTAGAGGCCCTTGTGAATGTGACGCTTCAGCGGCACGGCGTGGCAGTGATACAAGTGCAGCCCGACCGGCTCGGCATCGAACTCGTACAGGAACGAGCCACCAGGCATGACCTGATGCTCGGGCAACGATCCGTCCATTTCCGGCGGGTGCCACCCGTGGAAGTGAATGGTGTGCGGGTGCGATCCCTGGTTGACGAACCGAATGCGCAGGTGATCGCCCTCCGTCGCGCGGATGGTCGGTCCCGGTACCTCGCCGTTGTACGTCCAGGCGGGGAAGAACAATCCGGGAGCGATCTCGATCTCGCGGTCGACGGCGAAGATGTCGTACTCGCGCAGCATCGACCCATCGGGGCGCGAGGTTTCTCGGTAGACCTTCTCGCGCTCGGCGTCCGGTAGATGATTGAAGTTGAAACCGCGCAGGAACCTGACGGCATCGAAGGCCGACTTTTCGACACGCCCGACCGTCCCCATGGCATGGGCGTGAACCGCATGCTCGGCGCTCGTCGGGGACGCCTGACCGGAGAGGGCCCGAGTCCAGGCTGCCGCTCCTGTGAGAACGGCGCCGAAACCCGCCACCTGCATCCAGTCCCGGCGGGAGAGTGTCCACTTCATAGTTTTGACCGTTCAAAATTAAACCACGCCAGTGGCCGAAACGTCAAGCGCGGTTTGACGTGTCTGCTACCATTTGCAAGGGGCCATGTTTCCTTCGAGTACCGTCGAAAACTACCTCAAAGCCATCTACCTCGGTGGTGAGGGTCAACTCGAAGTTCAGCGTTTGATGCCCATGGGTCAGTTGTCGGCGGCCCTCGGCGTCGCGCCCGGCACCGCCACCACGATGGTGAAGGCGCTGGCCGAGTCGGGGCTCGTCGAGTACGAGCCGTACAACGGCGTGCGGCTGTCGGCCGCCGGCGAGAAGCTGGCGGCTCTCGTGTTGCGCCGGCACCGTTTGGTCGAGCTCTTCCTTGTCCGAGTCATGGGAATGCCCTGGGACGAGGTGCACGACGAGGCAGAGCAGCTCGAGCACGCGGTGTCCGATCGGCTCATCGAACGGATCGATCAGATGCTGGGCCATCCCGAGGTCGATCCGCACGGGGACCCCATCCCCGACCCCGACGGGCAGTTGCGGCGCCGGGAGTTCGACACGCTGCTCACGTGTCCACTCAACACGCCCGTCCGTGTCACTCGAGTGACCGATCAAGATGCCGCGTTTTTGCGCTTCCTCGAGAGCCACCATCTGAAGCCAGGTGAGACGACCGAGGTCGAAGCCCGCGATCAGGTGGCCGACAGCGTGCGGCTGCGTGGACAGGACGACCAGCGCATCACGATTGGCATGCGCGCCGCCTCGAAGTTGCTCGTGGAAACGGGAATGTAGGGCGGCCCTTCAGGGCCGCCGCGGGCGGGGCCAAAGTTCCGCCACTACCTACGGCTACCTCGCGCGAATCGATCGACGACCTCGACGAGGTCGGAGGGCCGATCGACCACGTAGCTCGTCGCAGGTGGATGCTCACGAAAGCGCGCCGCGCCGAAGCCGTAACGCGCCCAGCCGAACGCAAATCCCGCGGCCGCGGCGGTTTCAGCATCGAAAGGTGTGTCGCCCACGAGCATCGTGGGCAGGTTTCCAACTCGAGCGGCCAATGCTCTGAGCCCGGCGGGGTTGGGTTTGCGCGGCCACGGACCATCGCCGCCAATCACCTCGTCGAAGAGCTCCGCCAGCGCGAGACCGTCCAGAATACGGCGCGAGGGCTCGACCGGCTTGTTGGTGAGCACGGCCAGCCTGGCGCGTCTCGACACGCGTGTCAGCGCATCGCGCATGCCGGGATAGGGTCGAGTGTGGTTGAGGAGCCGATTGTCGTAGATTGCCAGGAAACGTTCGAGCGCCCCGGGTGTCTGGGGATCGACTCCAGCCGCCGACAGCGCACGCTGTACGAGGAGCGACGCGCCTTCCCCCACCATCGCGCCGACCTCGTCCACCGCAAGCGGCCGCCCGCCGAGGGCAACGACGAGCTCGCTTGCCGACTCGGCCAGATCCTGTACCGATTCGACCAGCGTGCCGTCGAGATCGAAAACGATGAGCAGCCGGCGCGTCACTGCTCAACGGGCTCGCCGTAGGTGGCCCACGACGTGGGGGTCTCCCACACGGTGACGCGCACGACGGCAAGCCCTTCCTGACGGGCGTGGTCGAAGATGAGCCGCGCGATGCGCTCAACCGTCGGGTTGCTGTCGACGATGAAGATCGGTTCGCCCAGTTGCTGCAGCGGCGCGACGAGCGGGTCGTCGTGGCGGAGCACCATCTTGTGGTCCAACTCCCGGTCGACCCAGCCTTTGACGATGCGCTTGATATCGCTGAAGTCGCACACCATGTTGCGCGAGTCGAGGAGATCGGTACGCACCTCGATCTCGGCCGTCGCGTTGTGGCCGTGCGGATGCTTGCAGATCCCGTCGTAGTCGAGAAGACGATGGCCGTAGCAGAAGTCGATGCGTTTGGTCACGGAATACATGGAACACTCCAGGGCTGGAGAACCACGTGCTGATTGAAGGTCGCCAACGCAGCCTTCCAGCACGCTTCGGTTCTTGGTGGCGGGGCCCAATAGCCGCACCGGCGAGCCACCACATGGCATCGCATAGGCGCGCGACGCCGGGCGCAGAACACGTGCGATTGTCCTCAGACCCGACACGCCGATGCAATCCCATCTGCGGCATGATTCTCCCATGACGCTCGTCCTGCTCTCCGGCGGACTCGACAGCGCAGTGCTGCTCGCTCACGAATCGCGCGAGCACGTCGTGCATCCGCTCTTTGTCAGCGTTGGTTTGGCGTGGGAATGGGCAGAGCTGCGCGTGCTGGATCGTCTGCTCGCCGCGCCCGTCTTTGCCGGCCGCGTGCGGCCGCTCAGCCGCGCCGAGCTCACCATGCGTGACGTCTATTCGCCAAGCCATTGGGCGATCCGCGGCACACCCCCCGCGTATGACACGCCGGACGAGGCGGTCTATCTCGCCGGCAGAAATCTCGTGCTCCTGACAAAGGCGGGTGTCGTCGCCGCCGAGAGACGCCTGCAACGCATCGCGCTCGCTCCACTCGCAGGCAATCCCTTTCCCGATGCCCGTCCGGAGTTTTTCGCCGCGATGGAGCGGAGTCTGACGTTGGGGCTCGATCACCCGGTGACGGTGGTTGCGCCGTTCTTGCATCGGCAGAAGGCAGACATCATCATGCTGGGGCGAGCGCTGGGTGTGCCGCTGGAATTGACATTGTCGTGCATGAGCCCGTGCGGGAGAGACGCGAGCGACGTGGCGCGTGGGACAGAGGGCGCGGGGCCGCTGCCCATCCACTGTGGCCGGTGCAGCAAGTGCCGCGAGCGCAAGGAGGCGTTCGGCGCCGCGGGTGTTCGCGACCCTACGCCGTACGCAACCGATGAAACCATCGCTGGCGACACGATCGCTGGCGAAGGAACGAGCTAACTCTGAATACGAAGGCTCCACCTGCAAGCGGATGCTGCCGTCGCCGGTACGAGCGCGAAGCGCCGTAGGCGTCGCGTCGAGACCGATGCTGCCATCGTTGGTCTCGAGATCGATGGCGCCCACGATCCCTTCCATCCGGATCGAGCCGTCCCCGGATCGCACGCGCAGATCGCCGGATACGCGAGCCGCCCGCACGCTGCCGTCGGCCGTGGTGAGAATCACACGACCAGCCACGTCTTCGATGGCAATCGAGCCGTCGCCGCTGGTGGCTTCGATGTCGCTCTCACGCGGCAGCGCCACTCGTAACCGCGCCTGCGGAGAAATATGCACCCCAACCGTGACGCCCCTGAATTCGCGGCGGCTCGGGCCAGTCACCTTGAGCACGATGCGGTCGCCGTGCTGCTCGGCTTCTATCTTCATCTCGTCGATGAGCGACTGCTCCATGCCGCGCTTCTCGACTTCCACCTCGACCTGCTTGCGATCCCACGAGTGAATCTCGATCGAGCCGTCAAAGGTGTCCAAGACGACGACGGGCCGGCCGCTGACGTCGAACGTTCGAGTGTCACGCTCCGTCAGCCCTTCGGTGTTCAGGTTCACTTCGCAGCCGGCGAGCGCCACGACGGTCACGACCATCGGGCAAATACGACCGGCCTGACGTGCGCTCCTGGACGCTACTTGGAGCGCCCTGAGCACGAGTCGACAGGCGGTGACCCTCATGATCCCTCCCCGTCATAGACGCAGAGCCGGAGCGTGGTGTTCCTTCGAAAAGGAAACTGGGCTTCGTTTTTGCCGGCTCACTCCCAAAAACGAAACCCGGTTTCTTTTCTTTTTAGCCGCCAAAGACGGCCCTCCCGCCAACGAAGGTCTGGCGGACACGCAGGTCGCGGCCGAGGACGACAAGGTCGGCCAACGCACCCACTCTGACCGCTCCAGCATCCAGCAGGTCGAGCTCCTTGGCGGGAGTGGTGGCGCACGCCCGAGCGGCGGCCACCACGTCGAGGCCGACCTGCTGAACCAGCATCCGGAAGGCGCCGTCCATCGTCAGGATGCTGCCCGCCAGCGTGCCGTCCTCGAGCTCGGCAGCCCGCTCGGTGACGATGATGGGGCGTCCGCCGAGACGAGCTCGAGCGCCGGGTCTGAGGCCGGCGCCGGCGGTTCCGTCGGTGATGGCCATGATGCGGTCTACACCTTTGGCGGCGATGGCGAACCGGACCAGAGCGGGATGCACATGATGGCCATCACAAATGATCTCGGCGGCAACCTCCGGACGATCGAGCACGGCGCCGGGCACGCCAGGGGCGCGATGGGCGAGCGGCGACATGCGATTGAAAAGGTGGGTTGCATGCCGCACACCGGCGTCGATTGCCTGACATGCGACTTCGTAGCTGGCACCGCTGTGGCCGATGGATACGCGCTGGCCACGGCCAACCAGGTCCCGCACGAGGTCGAGCCCGCCATCGATTTCTGGGGCCAGCGTGACGATAGCGACCACATCCGCATACTCGCCCATCGTTCGCCACACCGCGTCGCCCGTGAAGCTGTCGATGCCGATCGATTCGCTCGTCCCGGCGGCCAGCGGAGCGGGCGGGCGCCGCAAACACTCCCGCGGCTGGGCGCCGCGGTAATCCGGGTTGATGAAGTTGCTTTCGAGGTGGGCGCCACGCACACGCGCCGCGCCCGACCGCCCGGACGTCTCGCGCACCGCTCGCAGCAGCATCTCGAGATCCGAGGGGGAGCACGCGACGCTGGTCGGACAGAAGGACGTCACGCCGTAGCGTGGCAAGCGCTCGGCGACCTGAACGACAGCGTGTGGGCCGTCGAGCACGTCGACGCCAAGCACGCCGTGGACGTGCACATCGACGAAACCAGGAACGATCAGGCACTCCGCGCAGTCGATGGTGGCCGCCCCGGCGGGGACCCGCGCGCCGGCAGGCTCGACGGCGGCGATGCGGTCGTCTTCGAGCACGAGCAGGCCAGCCGCCAGCACGGCATCGGGCAGGACGAGATCCGCGTGGGCCAGGACGGTCAGCGGCATGTCACGCCGACAGTCCGGCCCAGTCGGGATGCACGTGCAGCTTGCGGCCTTCGAGGGGGAGTGCGGTTGGGGTCCCGCTACCGGTGACCCGCAACACCGCGCGATCGAGCCGCGCCAGCAGGACGGCCAGACCGCGCTCGTCCGGCGCCGTGACGACGATGACACCGGGACTTTCGCGGATGGGAAACGCGCGGTCGTCGAGATAGTCGTGATCCAGCGTGACGAGCGTCCGGCGAAGCTGGCGGGCGAGCCTGAAATGCTGGCTGTCTCGTGCCCGCCGCAGGTCTGGCTCCTCCAGGACGAATAGCACGTCCCACGCGAGTCGATGCCGCATGAACGCGACCAGGCCCGCCGGCACGTTGGCGTCGGCGTACACGCGGGGGCGCTCCGACGCGCGGTCAGCGAAGGGCGCCAATTCGGACGAGAGCGTGCCCACTATTTCTTCTTCTTCTGTGGTTGCGGCTTCTTTGCTTGCCGCCGCGACGGGCTCGGTCCGGATGGCCGGCTCGCTTTGAGCGGTGTCGCCTGTTTGGCCGCGCGTGTTGCGGCGTCGGCGGCGGCGCTCGACGTCGGGCGTATGGTCGCCCGTTGCGCCTCCGCTTTGAGGCGATCGACGAGGACGCTCCGTTGATCGACGAGACGCTTTCGCGGGCGGCGCCCGTTGGCGTGACCCACCGCGTACTCGCAAAACAGAGGGAAGGCGATCGTCGAATCGCAGTATGCGACAACCGTGTCGGGCAAAACGCCCGGGTTGACCTTGCCCCAGCTCACCGCCTCGGCCGGCGTGGCGCCAGAGAGCCCGCCCCAGACCACCTGGTCGGTCGTGAACTGAATGAAATAGTCGTTGCCGCCCTTTGGGATGCCGTAGACCTCCCACAACGTCGGCTGTCCCTGCAGATAAAAGTTCTTGGGCGAGCCGCCGCCGAGGATGACGCAGCCGTTCTTCTCTCCAGCGAGGATGATGGCGCACACCTCGTTGACGTCTTTGTTCGCATCGATCATGAGGCGACTGCCGTTCATCAGCTCGTGGTAGGCGATGTTCATCCCGATGGAGCTGTCGCCAGGCGACGAGGTATAGAGCGGCACGCCGTACTTCGCCGCGCTCGCCACGACCGAGTATTCGTCGCAGCCCGGACGCGTCTCGAGCAAGTGGTTCCCCAGCACGTAGTGGAAGTCGGCCGTCGAGAGGGCGGTGTCGAGCCCGCTCTGCGTGAGAAAGTCGCGGATGAAGCGATCGGTGTCGAGCAGCACCTGCGCAGGGAAGAGGACGTCGTAGATGCGAATGATGCCGTCTTTGTAGAGCTCGCGATCGTCGACGAACGGGGACCCCCGGTGCAAGGTGAAGTTCAGCGCGTAATGCAGATCGTGATACAGATTGGCGCCGGTGCTGATGACGAAGTCGACCAGTCCGCGCTCCATCAGCTCGATGAGGCAGCCGCCCAGACCCGCCGGCGTCAGCGCCCCGGCAACGGTGAGGCCAATGGTCGTGTCGTGGGCCGTGTCCAGCATCTTGTCCGTGTAGATGCGGCATGCCTCGCCGAGGCGGGCGGCATTGAACGCCTGAAAGCCTTCGTCGATGAGGCGTCGCACCTCGGCGCCCCCCTGGGGGCGGTAGTAGCGAATCGGCCGGCCCGAGAGACGAGAACGGGTCGATGAGGAGGAACCGGGCGATCGATGCGGCACAGGAAAGGAGCCTCCGAGGATGTGCCTCAAGGGTAGCATCGCGTAAGCGCAGGTGGGACGGTCCGGCCCGGTCCGGGTGGTCGGGCGGATTCGGCGGGCGCTTTGGGCAAGCTGTTGACGCTGCTGACGCTCCTTCATGTGTCATCTGGACCTGACCTACCAGCCCTCTACCCGCCCAACCAGCCCTACCAGCCCTACCAGCCCGAAAATTAACGTCCGTATGACACACAGCCGATAGAGACGAGACGCCCGTGGACGATCTGATGTTTGCCGCTCGCCGTGCCACCGCCGGGAGCTCTGGCCGTGCAGAGCTCGACATCGACGCACGGTTCCGCACGTTGGTCCAGTCGCCGCTCCGTGCCGGCCTCCTACGTTTTCTGAGTGCCCGACCGGATGAACGGTACGACCTCGAAGCGCTGATGCAGACGTTCGGTCGCATGCGGCTCGACGTGGAGAACTGTCTGCACGAGCTCGTCGAGTTCGGCGTCGTGAGCCGACTGACCGGCGAGCCGCCGGCATATGCCGCGGCTCGCCCTCATCACGAACACGCGGCACGGCTGCTCGACACGTTTCTCGAACGTCGCGCGGCGGTCGGCATCGAAGATCGCTCGCCGTCGGTGCAGCGCTTCCGCGAGATGATCGGACGCGACGAGAAGATGCTGGCCATCTTCGAGTGGATTCGCACGGCGGCCAAGGCGGACATTGCCGTGCTCATCCTCGGCCCGACCGGCTCGGGCAAAGAGGTCGTGGCCCGGATGATCCACGAGCTCTCGCGGCGCGGATCGGAGAAATTCCAGGCGGTCAACTGCGCCGCCCTGCCCGACACTCTCTTCGAGTCGGAGATCTTCGGCTATGAGAAAGGGGCATTCACGGGCGCGCACGATCGCAAGCCGGGTCGCCTCGAGCTCGCCAACGGCGGAACGCTGTTTCTGGACGAGGTCGGCGATCTCTCACTGGTCGCCCAGGCCAAGCTGCTACGCGTGCTCGAAGAGCGACGCTTCGAGCGGCTTGGCGGCAACACGTCGATCCATGTCGATTTCCGGTTGATCTCGGCGACGAATCGTCCTCTCGACCTCTTCGTGCGCGAAAGTCGGTTCCGCGAAGATCTTTATTACCGGATCAACGCGTTCTCCATCCGCCTGCCCTCGCTGCGCGAGCGCGCCGTGGATATTCCGGTGCTGGCCGGACGGTTTCTGGCGCACTACTGCGCCGCCAACGGGCTGCCGCTCGACGGCAAGGTGTTCTCGCCGGAGTCGGCCAACCTGCTCGTGCGCTATCACTGGCCGGGGAACATTCGCGAGCTCGAAAGCACCGTGTCACGGGCCGCCCTCTCGGCGCCGGGCCGGACCATACGACCGGCCGACATCGAGTTTCTGCACGGAACGGCACCGCCGCCGGAGGAGGTCTCCTCGGCCCGCTTGCCCTCGCTCCGCGACGCCGAGCGGGCGCACGTCATGCGGGTGCTCGAAGCGGTCGAATGGAACAAGCTCGAAGCCGCACGCGTGCTCGACATCAGCCGCGGCACGCTATATCGCAAGATCGACGAGTACGGCCTCGAGCCGTCGGCGGCCGAGGGCCGCCGACGGCCCCGTCGCCCGCCGTCAGTGGAGTCGGGGAACACGTAGCCGGTCCGTCTTGCACGAGGATGCACGGCCCGTTCCTAAAAGAGCAGGACAGGCTTGAGCCGCGATCAGGTCTAGGCTATCCTCGTACTGCTGGGGTTCGGGAGCCCCGAGTAATGCAGTACTGCACGGTAATGCAGTATTGCACGGCCGTGACTGACCAGCCCTGGCGAGACGTCTGACCGATTGCGGTGTGCGGCGGAGGCGAGTGCCACCGGTGCACACCGAACGGCGCCACGGTTGTTCAGGAAAGTTGAGGCATGAAGGCACTCCCCCTCGCCGCCCGCCTCTACGTCGGTTTCATCATCGCGATCGGCGCCGCTCTGCTCGTCGGGCTGGCGCCGCTGGCGCGGGTTGACCGGCCCGATCTTTTCCTCGCGCTGCTGCTGCTGTCGACCGTCACCTCGCCCTTTAAGGTCAGCCTCCCACTCAGCAAGAGCGGTTCGTCGATGTCGGTATCGTACGCCGTCGACTTCGCCGCGCTCCTCCTGCTCGGTCCTCATGAAGCGATGTTGGTCGCGGTCGCCAGCGCGTGGAGCCAGTGCACGTTCCGCATGAAGACGCCCAACGCGCCCTACCGCACGCTGTTCAGCATGGCGTGCCTGGCTATTACGGTGCAGATGACGGGCTTGGTCTATGGCTGGCTCGGCGGCGTGCCTGGTACGCTGGGGCATTCGGTCCCGAACATCGTGCGCTCTGTGGTTGGCGCCGCCACGACCTATTTTGCGTTCAACACCTGTATGATCGCGGTGGCGATCGCGCTCTCCACGAGGCAATCGTTTTTCAGCGTGTGGAACCAGAACTTCCTGTGGAGCGCGCCCAGTTACTTCGTGGGCGCCGGCGCCGCTGCCGCGGCGACGTGGGCCATCGTCGCCTCGGGCGGCGTGTGGCTGGCTCTCCTCGCGGCCGCGCCGCTCTACCTCACGTATCGAACCTACAAGGTGTACCTTGGCCGTATCGAAGACGAACGCCGGCACGGCTCCGAGATGGCCGACCTGCATCTGGCGACGATCGAGGCGCTGGCCCTCGCCATCGATGCCAAGGACCAGACGGCGCAGACACACATCCGCCGGGTGCAGGTCTATGCCGCCGGGTTGGCGCGGGCGCTCGGGATGACCGACAACGAGATCCAGGGTGTGAAGACGGCTGCGCTCCTTCACGACATCGGCAAGCTGGCCGTGCCCGAGCACATCCTGTCGAAGCCGGGACCGCTCACGCAGGAAGAGTTCCAGAAGATCCGCATCCATCCGCAGGTGGGCGCCGAGATCATCAGTGCCGTGTCGTTCCCGTATCCCGTCGCGCCGCTCATCTTGAGTCACCACGAGCGGTGGGACGGCAAGGGCTATCCGCAGGGTCTGACCGGCGAGGAGATCCCGCTCGGTGCCCGAATCCTCTCGGTCGTCGACTACTTCGACGCCTTGACGTCCGATCGTCCGTACCACAAGGCGATGACCCACGACGCCGCGCTCGCGCTCCTCACTCAGGAGTCGAGCCGTGCGCTGGATCCGGCAGTCGTGCAGATGTTCATCACGATGCTGCCCGTGCTCGCGGCCGAGGCCGAGAAGCTCGAGGTGGGCCCCACGCGTCGCCTCACGCTCGAATCGACGTCCGATCTCGGACGGCCGGCGGTCGGCTTCCAGCCCGAGAGCAAGAGCAGCACGGTCTTCGAGGACATCGCGCTCGCCCACCGCGAGATCTACGCCCTTTACGAGATTGCCCAGACGATGGGCACCAGCCTCGGCGTCTCCGACACAATGGCGCTCATCTCGTCGAAGTTGAGCAGCCTGGTGCCGTTCTCGTCGTGCGCGCTGTCTCTCTACAACAACGAGAGCGACACGTTGCGTTGTCGCTTCGCCACGGGCGTCGAGGCCGACATCATCGGCACGATGATGGTGCGGAGCGGCCAAGGGCTCACCGGCTGGGTGGCGCGTAACAAACGGCCGCTTGTCAACGCCAGGCCCAGCGCCGATTTCGAAGCCGCCGGGTTCACCGCGCGTGCCACCGGCCTGCAGTCGGCGCTCGTGGCGCCGCTCGTCTACAACGACCGCTTCATCGGAACGCTGGCGGTCTATCACGCGGAGCCCGATTTCTATACCGACGACCATCGGCGTCTCCTCGATCGGGTGTGCGAGCAAGCCTCCGCCGTCATCCACAACTCGATCGTCTTCGAGCAGACCCAAGAGGATTCGCTGACCGACGCGCTCACGAGCCTCCCGAACACGCGGTTCATGTTCATGCACCTGACACGCGAGCTGGCGCGCGCCGAGCGTCTCAAGTCGGAGGTCGCGCTGCTCGTCATGGATCTCGACAACTTCAAGGAGATCAATGACAGCTACGGACACCATGTCGGCGACCGCGCCCTGCGCGAGGTGGCTCCGGTCCTCCGCAGCACCATCCGGCCCTACGACATCTGTGTCCGTTACGCGGGCGACGAGTTCATCGTCGTGCTCGCCGGGTGCGGCATCGAGGAAGCGGAGCGCAAACGCGTCGAGTTGCAGCGCGCCGTGGACGAGCTCGTGTTCGAGGCGCGGCCGGATCGTCGTCTGCCGATCGCCGTCAGCATCGGCGCCGCGATTTACCCACATGACGGCGAGACGTACGAGGCGCTCCTTGCCACCGCCGACAGCCGCATGTATCGTGACAAGACGCGGCGCAAGCAGCAGCAGCCGCGGTTGGCGGCCGCTGCCACCGGCACTGACGGCTCTCCTGTTTCCGTCGGTGCGGTGCCGCTGCCCGAAGTGACCGACATCGATATTCAGCGGGCCGGCATGGGGGTACTCTGATCAGCGTGTAGAGTTCAAAATGCAGAGAGCCTGTGAATCAATAGCCGCGAAAGCCACGCCCCTCGACTCCGCTCTGGGCGTCCTGAGCAACGTCGAAGGACGATGATCACGAAGAAAGGATATTGAGACCTTCTTCCCTCCGTGTGCTTCGTCCTTTCGCTGTGCACTGAGACGTGCCGTCCCTCATCCTCACCGCCCGCGACGTCGAACACGCCACCCCTCGCACGCGCATCATTCGGCTGGCGCTCGACGCTCAGCCGTTCTCCTTCCTCGCTGGTCAAGCGGTGATGGCCGGGCTGCCGATCGGAGCGGTGCGCAAGCCGTACTCGATCGCATCCTCACCTGCACAAACCGCGCGCGCACGCGAGATTGAGCTGCTCGTGCAGATCGAGGAGACCGACGCCGCCGACCCGCATCTCGACCGGGCCACGCCGGGCACGGCTGTCGAAATCACAGGGCCCTTCGGCAGCTTCGTGCTCCCTCACACGATTCCCGAGCGGCGGCTGTTCTTTCTTGCCGGCGGCACCGGTATCGCACCGCTCCGCTCGATGATGTGGGACGGCCTCGAGCGAAACCTCGCCGATCGTGTCGCCGTGGTTTACAGCGCGCGAAGTCCGGAGGAGTTTGCCTACGAGAGCGAGCTGCGTCGTCTCGCGACCGAGGGGCGGATCGAGTTGCACCTGACGGTCACCCGTGATGTGGTATCCACGTGGGGCGGCCTGCGCGGCCGCATCGATCGCCAGTTGGTTGCCAGTGTGCTGCGCGAGCCCGTCACCCACTGCGTCGTCTGCGGCCCGCCCGCGCTCGTCGCCGACGCCACCGACCTACTGCGCGATCTGGGCGTCGACGAGCAGCGTATTCTCACCGAGCGCTACTGACGAAACACGGAGTCAAGGCAGAAGGCAGAAGGCCTTTTGCCTTTTGCGTCTCTACATGCCAATCGTGTGATAGCCGGCGTCGACCATCAGCACTTCCCCGGTGACGCCACGGCTGGCATCGCTCAGGAAGAAAAGGCTGGCATCACCCACCTCGGCGGCGTCGATGTTGCGGCGAAGCGGAGCGCGCTCGCGAGCGATGGTGAGCATCGCCGAGATGCCGCCGATACCAGCCGCGGCCAGGGTCTTGATCGGTCCGGCCGAGACGGCGTTGACCCGGACGTTGTCCGGCCCGAGATCGGCGGCGAGATAGCGCACCGACGCTTCGAGTGCCGCCTTGGCCACGCCCATCACGTTGTAATTGGGGAACACACGCTCGCTGCCCAGGAAGGAGAGCGTGACGATGCTGCCGCCGCCGCGTGCCTGCATCAACGGACGCGTGGCCCGAGCGAGGCCGATGAGCGAGTAGGCGCTCACGTCGAGGGCGTTCTTGAAGCCTTCGCGCGACGTGTCGCTGAATCGATTGGTCAGCTCGTCGCGCGCGGCGAACGCGACGCCGTGCACGAGGAAGTCGAGGCCACCGTGCTCGGCCTCGATGCGTTCGGCCACCGTCTGCAAGGCGACATCATCTTGAACGTCGAGCGAGAGCAGCAGCGGACGCGGTGTCAACGTGTCGGCGAGCTCGCTGACGTGCTCTTCGAAGCGATCCTGATAGGTGAGAACGAGAGTGGCGCCGGCGGCTGCAGCGCGCTGTGCAATCGCCCACGACAGAGACCGCTTGTTGGCAACGCCGACGACGAGACCGATTTTTTGCGCGAGAACGCTCATGCACTCAGCGTTTCTTACCGCCACGGCCGCGTCCACCCCGCCCACGCTCGGCACGATTGCCCGACCAGCCGCCTGGGCCCTGGCTGCGATCGCCGCTGTGGCGGCCGTGTCCCGCGGGGCGCGGTCCACCGAATCTCGACGGCCCGCCCGATCCGTGCACCTCGCTTCCGCGGCGCCTGGTGCCGCCGCCACCTTGGCGAGGACCTCCAGGCCGCCATCGTCAGTCACCTGGACGGCGCGCGGGGGCGGGTGGAGCCCCTCTAGCACTTGGCCGACCAAACCGGGCGACGCTTTCTTACGACGCTGCGGCGGTACCCGCGCTTGTTTGTATTCGTGCTCGGTGTCGCACGAGGCGCATCGAGTCTGTTGAATCTTGTCCTCGACCATCGCCACGATGGCGTGATCGGTGATGCGGCGCTCACGCGGACAGTAGTCGTCCACGACGTCACCAGGCCGAAGCCGGCGTTGCTCCATGCATTCCCCCGAAAACGATTCAGATCACTGTCAGGTGGGAAGCTGAACTCGACGGGGCGGTTACCCCGCAATCGTACAGTTTGATCGATTGAACAGAGACAGTGAGCGCAGGTGCGTGCGAGTGTAGCAAACGGGCTCACTGAGAGCAAGCCGAAAGCCACGCGCGGGTTTCCGCGAGCGCCGCGCTGACCGCCTCGGGATGGGTCGATTGCGGCGTGCGCCGCGCGCGCACGGACGACTCGGCGGAGATGGCCGCGGTGACGTCAGCGCCAAACGAGGGGTCCCATTGCTGCCATTCGGCGAGTGAGAGATCGACAAAGCTACGACCCTCCGAGACGAGGTGGCGGACCATGCCCCCGACAACCTCATGGGCTTGGCGGAACGGCAGCCCCCGGGCCACCAGATAGTCGGCGACGTCGGTCGCCAGGAGCAGGCCCGACGCGGCCAACCGCGCGCGCTCGGGACGAAGCGTGAGGCGGGCGACGACGGCGGTCGCGGCGCCAAGGGAGACCGTGATCGTGTCCTCGGCGTCGAAGACCGGCTCCTTGTCTTCCTGAAGGTCTTTGTTGTAACCGGTCGGCAACCCTTTGATCGTGACGAGCAGGCCCGTGAGGGCCCCGATGGCACGACCCGCCTTGCCTCGCACGAGCTCGAGCGGATCGGGATTCTTCTTCTGCGGCATCATGCTGCTGCCGGTCGCCGACTGATCGGCAAGCTCGAAGAATCCGAACTCGTCAGACGTCAGAAGGATGAAGTCCTCGGCCAGGCGTGAGAGGTGCACCATCGTCAGCGCGACGGCGTGCAAAAAGGTGACGCAGAAGTCGCGATCGGACGAGGCATCGATGCTGTTTGCGACCACCCGGGTAAAACCCAGTCGAGCGGCGAGTTGACCTGTATCGACGGCGTAGTTCGTGCCCGCCACGGCACCAGAGCCGAGTGGCAGCGCATTGGCTTCTTCACGTGCGACGGCGAAGCGGGTGTGATCGCGCCGCAGGGCGGCCACGTGGCTGAGCAGATAGTGCGCGATCGTAACCGGCATGGCGCGCCGCATATGCGTATACGCGGGCATGACCGCCACCTCGGCGCGCTCGGCCTGATCGGCGAGCGTCGCGACGAGCCGCTCGATTTGCTGCTGTAACAATGGAATACGCCGGCGGAGATACAGCCGCAGATCGAGCGACACCTGCTCGTTGCGCGAGCGCCCCGTGTGCAGGCGCCGGCCCGCGTCGCCGACTCGTGCCACGAGCTCTCGCTCGACAAAGCTGTGGACGTCTTCGTCGTCTCCACTCACCCAGGCCGGATTGTGCCGGCCCGCGTCGAGAATGGCGGTGAGGCCCTGGCGAATCGCTGCCGCATCCGCAGCGTCGAGAATGCCGGCCGCTGCGAGCGCCTCGGCCCACGCCAGGCTGCCCGCGACATCGTCCTCGAACAATCGCCGATCGAAGGGGAACGAGACGCCGAAGTCGAACGCCGCTGGATCGGGAGCGTCGTCGAACCTGCCGGACCACAGATGCTGGGACATAGGCGATCTTCGGACTAGGACGACACGACGATCACGAAGATACCCGACCGGGTTGCTCTCATGAGACTCCAGAGCAACCCGGTTGGCTCTCGCGGTTGGTGTTCCTTCGTGTTGTCGTCACCGAACCGGCACTAATTCGTCCGTGTTGTCCACCGCCGCCACTCGATCGTCGAGCGCGAAGGGTGACTGGCGCCCGACGACGTGGCAATCGCCTTTGAAGAGCTTGAGGCGGATTGTGCCGGTAACACGCTCCTGCACGCGTTCGACAAACGCATCGAGCGCCTCGCGAAACGGGGTGAACCAGAGGCCGTTGTAGACGATATCCGCGTACTGTGTGGCCACTTGCTGCTTGAAGCGGTGCAGCGCCGTCGACATCACGAAGCTCTCGAGCTCTTTGTGGGCCATGTGGAGGACGACGGCGGCGGGCGCTTCGTAGATCTCGCGCAGCTTCACGCCGACCAACCGGTTTTCGACCATGTCGATCCGACCGACGCTGTGCGCGCCGGCAATGGTGGTCAAGCTCTCGACGATTTCCGTAAACGACATCGGGACGCCGTTGATCGCGGCCGGCAGGCCGCGCTCGAAGGCCATCTCGACATAAGCCGGCTGCATCGGGGTGTCGGCCGGCGACTTGGTGAGCGCGTAGATTTCCTCGGGCGCCTCCTGCCACGGGTCGACCAGCACGCCCCCGGTGATCGAGCGTCCCCACAGGTTGCTGTCGACGCTGTAGGGGCTGCCCGGTGTCGCCCGTACGGGGATGCCGTGCTCGATCGCGTACGCGATCTTGTCGGCCCGCGACAGGCCGCGGAGGCGAGCGGGGGCCACGACACGAAGGCTCGCGTCGATGCTGCTGACCAGCACTTCGAGGCGAATCTGATCGTTGTCACGCCCGGTCGCCCCATGTGCGACCGCCACGGCGCGCTCGATGTGGGCGATCTCGACGAGCTTCTTGGCGATGAGGGGGCGGCCGAGGGCGGTGGCCATCGGATAGCGCTCTTCGTACAACGCGTTCGCTTTGAGCGCGGGCAGCACGTAATCGCGCGCGAGCTCTTCGCGGACATCGAGCACGTGGCAGCGGACGGCGCCGGCTGCGAGCGCGCGGTCGCGCATCGCGTCGAGTGGTTTACCCTGCCCGAGATCGAGGGTGACGGCGACGACTTCGGCCTGGTATTGCTCCGCCAGCCAACGAATGGCGACCGAGGTGTCGAGTCCGCCCGAGTACGCGAGAACGATGCGCTCTGCCATGTCGCGTTCGCCCAGTGCTCCGAGTCAGCGGCGGATCGCGGGCTCGGCACCCTGACGGCGGGCCCCACGTTCCTCACGACGATCCGGTTCTCGCCAGCCTATCCACGGCTTGCGCACGCGTGGCGGCGAAGCTTCGCGCTTCTCGGCGAATCCCTCGAATTCGTTCGCCACCGTTCGCGCCGCGCGTGCGTCGCGGCAGATGACGAGAATCGTGTCGTCGCCGGCAATGGTCCCGATGATGGCCGGGAGCCGTGCGCGGTCGATGGCCAGCGCCAGGAGGGCGGCTTGTCCCGGACCGGTTCGCATGACCACGAGCTGCTGCGACACATCCAATGACTGCATGTACTGCCCGAGCGCCCGGCTGAGCGCCGGCAGCGCGGCCGGCTCGGTTGGGGCATCGAGCCCGGCCGGCTGATACGCCCCGTCGGTCGCCCGCTTGACCAGGCCCAAATCTTTGATGTCTCGCGATAGTGTCGCCTGCGTGACGTCGAATCCCTGGGCGATCAGCCGGCGGCGCAGTTGATCCTGGCTGCGGACCGCTTCGTGCTCGACGATCTCGCGAATGGCCGATTGGCGTCGCGCTTTCATAAATATGCAGTAGAAAGAATAGTATACACATGAAAGGCGTTCTGTCACTAGATTTCTCCGTTGACGAGGCCCGCGGCTGGATGTATAAATATTCTTTCTGACGCATACGCGCGGGGCAGAGTGAGGAGAGATGATCGAGTCGCACGTTTCCCAGGCTGTCGCGTTCCCGTCGCGCCCCGGACTCGCCACCCGGGTCGCGGTGGTCGGGGCCACGGGCTATGCCGGGCAGGAGTTGGTGCGTCTCCTGGCGCGGCACCCTGCGACGCAGTTGACTGTCGCGACGGCGTCGCAGGCGACGAGCACGCCGCGCCGCCTGCCTGCGCTCGCCCGCGTATGGGAGGGAGAGATCGGCCCGCTCGAGATCGATCGCGTCATCGATGAAGCCGACGTGGTGTTCCTCGCGTTGCCGGAAGCCGCATCCGCCGATCTGGCGCCGAGCTTTCTGGCGGCGGGTCGGCGCGTCATCGATTTGTCAGGCGCTTTCCGGTTGCGCGACGACGATACGCGGGCGCGCTGGTATGCCGCAACCGCGTCGCTGCCTTCGCGCATCGACACGTGCCCGAGATGGAGCAGACGCTCGGTCGTGCCGTGACGTTCGTGCCGCATCTCGTTCCGCTCGATCGGGGCATCTTGACGACCGTGTACACGCGACTGGCGCCAGGGACGCCGGCGCGGCGCGTGGCAGAAGTGTTCGAAGCCGCCTATGCCGCCGAGCCGTTCGTTCGGCTGACGGGTCGTCAGCTTCCCGAAATCAAGCACGTGGCGTGGAGCAACTTCTGTGACATCGGGTGGGCAGTCGATGAAACGGGCGGCCGCTTGGTCGTCGTGTCGGTCATCGACAACCTGCTGAAGGGTGCGGCGGGATCCGCCGTGCAGAACTTCAATGTGGCCCTCGGGCTCGACGAGCGCGCGGGCCTGTTGTGAAGGCCAGAGGGACGATTCGCCCGGTCGTCTTGAAGGTAGGCGGCGAGCTTCTCGACGACCCGCGGAAGAGAAGAGTCATGGCACGAGCCATCGTGCGGGTGGCGGCCTCCGTTCCGCTCGTCGTCGTGCACGGCGGCGGCCGCGAGATCGACGCCGCGCTGGCGAATGCGCAGATCCCCAAGCGGCAGGTGGATGGGCTGCGGATCACCGACCAGGCAACGCTCGGCGTCGTAGTTGCGGTGCTCGCCGGCTCGGTGAACACCACGCTCGTCGCTGCCGTCAACGCCGCGGGCGGCAGGGCGGTCGGCCTGACGGGCGCGGACGCGGACGTCTGCCGGGTCGGGCGGGCGCCCCGCCATCGGACGACGACCGGCGAGCTGGTGGATCTCGGGCTCGTGGGACGACCCGTCGACGAGGGGCCGTCGCGCCTGGTGGCGACGCTGGTGCGCGATGGGTTCGTGCCGATTGTGGCGTCGATCGGCGCGGCCAAGAATGGCACCCTGTTCAACGTGAACGCCGACACGCTGGCCGGAAGCCTCGCGACGCGCCTCGCCGCCTCGCGGCTGGTCATCGCTGGCGGCACGGCAGGCGTCCTCGATGAAAGTGGTCAGACGATACCGATGCTCGATCGGGCAGCGGCGTCGGACGCGGTCCAGTCCGGGACAATCAGCGCCGGCATGGTTGCCAAGTTGAGCGCCTGCCACGACGCGCTCGCTGGCGGTGTGTCCGACGTGATCGTGGCCGACGGCACGCGGCCGCCGCGGCTGGCGTCGTTGCTGACCACGGCCAGAGTGCGGCGCGGCGCATGGACGCAGATTGTGGGCTGAGCGACAAAACGAAACCGAGTTTCGTTTTCCGGAATAGACCAATGAGCAACACGATGGCACAGCCGACTCTCGACGAGGTGCAAGCGCTCGAGGCGCAGCACGTACTGCAGACCTACAAGCGGGCGCCCGTGGTCTTCGTCCGCGGCGAGGGCACGCGCCTCTTCGACTCGTCCGGTCGCTCGTACCTCGACTTCGTTTCGGGCATCGGCGTGGCGGTGTTGGGACATGGGCATCACGGACTCGCTGCGGCGATCACGGATCAGGCGCGCACGCTGATTCAGACGTCGAACCTCTATTTCCACCCGCTGCAGGGACAATTGGCCCAGCGCCTCTCGGCCCTGTCCGGCCTCGAACGCGCGTTTTTCTGCAACAGCGGCGCGGAGGCCATCGAGGCGTGCCTGAAGTTCGCCCGACGCTATTGGTACAGCGCCGGCCACCCGAGCCGCACCGACTTCGTGGCGCTCGAACACGGCTTCTCCGGGCGCACGATGGGCGCGTTGTCGGTTACGGGGAACGCCCAGTACCGTGATCCGTTCGGCCCGCTCGTTCCGGGGGTCACGTTCGTGGCGCCCGACGACGGGGACGCGCTGGCGCACGCGGTGACGGAGCGTACGGCCGCCATTCTCGTCGAGCCCATCCAGGGCGAAGGGGGCGTGCGTCCGCTGTCGGGCGCCTTCGCCGACGCGATCGAAGCGGCGTGCGCACGCACGGGTGCGTTGCTGATTGCCGACGAGGTGCAGTGTGGTCTCGGCCGCACGGGCGAGCCGTTCTACTTTCCGCTCCTCGGCCTCACGCCGGATCTCGTGTCGGTCGGCAAGGCGCTCGGATCTGGCGTGCCCATCGGCGCATGCCTGGTCGCCGAGCACGTCGCCGCTCGCGTGGCGCCAGGCGATCACGGCAGCACGTACGGCGGCAACCTGCTCTCGACACGCGCGGCGCTCTACGTGCTCGAGCAGCTCACGGGCTCGACGGCCGCCGTTCCCTATCCCGCTCCCGGCTCGGCGATCGGTGGGCTGATTGCACACGTTCGCGATGTTGCCGATACCTTCGACCAGGCGCTCACGCTGCTCAAGACGCGGCATGGCGTCGTCGCATCGGTGCGCGGCGCGGGCGTGATGCGCGGCCTCGAGCTCACCGTCGACGCCTCACCCGTGGTCGACAACGCGCGCGCGGCCGGCCTGCTCGTGAATCGAACGGCCGAACGCGTGGTACGGATGCTTCCGCCGCTGACCGTCACGACAGCGGAAATCGCGGAGGCGATGGACGTGCTGGGTGAAGTCCTGGCGACCGTGCCAGCAGAGACAACGAAATGAACATGACCATGGCGGTTCCGGACTGCGATCGACGACGGGCTTGGGTGGCACGGCGCGCGCCGCGTGCGGCGTCGGACATCACCCTGCGATCGGCGGCCCCCGATGAAGCCGAGGGGGCCGCATTGTCGCCTGTGCGGAGCTTGCGCCCCTCAGCGGCGCGGTGGCCGAAGTCCGCTCGCTGGTCGTTCACCGCCACGCGCGCGCCTTGGGCATCGGTCGGCGGCTCGTCGACGAGTTGCAGCGGCAGGCCCGCGTGGAAGGATACGATCGGCTGTGTGCATTCACGCACGAGCCCGGCTATTTCGTACGCATGGGCTTCTCGATCGTGCCGCACACGTGGGTGCCAGAGAAAATCGCGCACGATTGCACCGGCTGCGCACTGTTCCGCCGCTGTGGGCAGCACGCCGTGGTGCTGACCTTGCGCGACGGTCGACCGGCGACATCAGGTCCCGGCGCCGTCTCGTTGCCGGCGCCGCGGGGTTAAGGTGCCCGAGCTCGTCACCTCGCAACTGCAAGCGATCGAAGGCGGCGTCACGGCGCCACGCGGCTTCAGCGCCGCCGGCGTGGCCTGCGGCATCAAGGCCAGTGGCAAACCGGATCTTGCACTCATCGTCGCGGATGTTCGCGCCAGCGCCGCGGCCATCTTCACGACGAATCAGGCGCAAGCGGCGCCCCTGCTGGTCTGCCGCGAGCACATCGAGCGCACGGCAGGGCGCGCGCGCGCGATCGTGACCAACAGCGGATGTGCCAACGCGTGCACAGGCGCCAGGGGCATGGCCGACGCTCGCGACATGGCGCAGTGGGCCGCCGATGCGGTCGGCTGCCCCGTTGAAGAAGTGCTGGTCGCGTCGACCGGAGTGATTGGCGTTCATCTCGCGATGGACGCCGTTGGCCGCGGCATCGCCGCCGCACGCGAGGCGCTTTCGGCCGCCGGCGGCGCGCACGCGGCCCTCGCCATCATGACGACCGATCCGTTTCCCAAGGCCTGCGCCGCCTCGGTGACGACCGACGCGGGCACATTCCGGGTCGGTGGTATGGCGAAGGGCTCGGGCATGATCGAGCCGCGCATGGCGACGATGCTCGGCTACCTCACGACCGACGCACACATCGACCCGGTGCGGCTTCGGCAAGCCTTGGTCGAGGCGTGCCGAGATACGTTCAACGCCATCACCGTCGATGGTGAGAGCTCGACGAACGATTCGGTGTTTGCGCTCGCGAGTGGCACCAGTGGCGTCTCCATCGATAGCGCCCTCTACCCAGCGCTCGTCGAAGGTTTTCGCTTCGTCGCCAAGGAGCTGGCGCTCGACATCGTTCGGGGCGGCGAGGGAGCGACCAAGGTGGTCGCCATCACGGTTACCGGCGCGAGGACGTGGACCGATGCCTCGACCGCCGCGCGCGTGATTGCCAACTCGCCGCTGGTGAAGACGGCCCTTCACGGCGCCGATCCGAACTGGGGACGGCTCGTCGCCGCCGCGGGGCGATCGGGCGTGCCCTTCTCGGTCGATCACGCGAGCGTACGGATCGGTGAGGTCCTCCTCTTCGACAATGGTCAACCGCACGACGACCGGGCTGCGCTGGCGGCGGAATACCTCCAGGGCTCGGACTTGACGATCGAGGTCGACCTCGGAACGGGCGGCCCGAGCCGAGCCACCATCTACACGTGCGACCTCTCCGCGGAATACGTCAGGATCAACGCCGAATACCGGACGTGACCATGCCTTCTGTCGAGACTTCCCTCCCGCGACTTCGATGCAAGGATCTCTTGTCGATCCTCGATTTGAATCATGGCGAGCTCGAGACGGTGCTCCGCCTCTCGTCGCGGCTGAAGACGGAGCGGACCTTGGGCCTTCGCGCCCCGACCGCGCACGTGCTGGACGGACGGCACGTCGGCCTGCTCTTCGAGAAGCCGTCGCTGAGAACACGGGTCACGTTCACCATTGGCGTGCGGGAGTTGGGGGGCGAAGTCGTGGAGATCTCCGCAGACGTCATGCACGCGGATCGCGAGCCGCTGCACGATGTCGCCCGCAATCTGGAACGCTGGGTCGATGCGATCGCGATCCGCACATTTGCTCAGGATCGGCTCGTCCAGCTTGCTCAATCCACCCGAGATCTGCACGTCATCAACGGCTTGTCCGATGACGAGCATCCCTGCCAGGCGCTGGCGGATCTGCAGACACTATCGGAGCTCTGGGGCTCGCTGCCGGGACGGATCGTGGCCTACGTCGGCGACGGCAACAATGTCGCAACGTCACTCGTCCACGCCGCGCTCATGTCAGGTGTGTCGGTCCGCGTCGCCACCCCGAAAGGGTATGAGCTGCCGCGCGCGGTGATCCAGGCAGGAGCGAGCATTGCGACACACGGGGCCGAGCTGACGGAGCTCAGCGATCCCGCCAGAGCGGTGGCCGGGGCTGACGCCGTTTACACCGATGTGTGGACCTCGATGGGCCAGGAGGTCGAGTACGCCGAGCGAAAGGCCGTCTTCCGCACGTATCAGGTCGACGGGCGGTTGATGGCGCAGGCCAAGCCGGGCGCCATCTTCATGCACTGCCTCCCGGCGCATCGCGGCGACGAGGTGACCGACGAGGTGATCGAATCGCCGGCCTCGGTGGTGTTCGACCAGGCCGAGAATCGGCTGCACGCACAGAAAGCGTTACTGCTGATGCTGCTCGGTTGACGGCGCGGCGATCCGGCGAGCACGCATCAACACTTGGATTTCATCCGGCCGTCCGTTCTCGTATTCGAGACGCTGCCGACCCTCAGCGTCGGTTGCAATCACGGCAGGCATCGAGCTCGCGGTCACCGTCCAACCGACCGGAAGCAGAACCGTGTTTCGCGGCCGGCTAGCAGCTCGGTCCCACACGAGCTCGTCACCGTCCAGACGGTAGCGCTCCGCGTCGGTATAGGTCTCTGAGACACGGATCCGTGCAGAGT
>JAIVJN010000448.1 GCA_020200025.1 Acidobacteriota bacterium
GCGCACAGTCGGGGTCGGCGCCGGCCGTCGATCCTGCCAAGCTTGGAATCTCGATCGATCGCATCAGGCGCGAGCTGCGCGAGAGTGACACCGAGACGCGAGCCGACTCGGGTCTGGCGATCAACTTCCGCGTCGAGGTCTTCGGCCAGGCCCCTCCCATCGACATCATCGGCGACTTCAACGTGCTGAGCGGTCCCGTGCCGGGAAGCGCGCCGAGCCATCGCGACCACATCGAGCACGTCACCCCGCAGATCTACCGTGCGCCCGTAGTGCCCTTCTCCGCCATCGCGGTCTGGGCGGCCAAGAAGCTGTCCGAGAAGAGTGCCAAGGCACGTTGTGAGGAAGAGCTCGCTCGCTACCGCGTCGAGATCATGTCCGGCGCAAACATCGGCCCTCCCAGTTGTGCCCGGTAGCCGCGCGAAGACGCGCCCCACCACACCCGGCTAACTGTCCATCTTTCCAATCTCGCCTGCCTTGGCCAACGCCGATCGAAAGAGAATCGGCCCGACCAGCTCGTGGATGGCGATGAGCGCGACCATCAACGTCTGGATCTGCGCGCCCCAATCAGGAAACTCCGTCGACACCATCATTGTGAGCCCGAGCGTCACCCCGGCTTGAGAGATGAGCGCCATCCACAACAGCGGGGCCGCGGCGAAGTCCAAGTTCGCGTGTTTCACGCCCAGGTTCGTGCCCAGCCACACCGCCACCAGCCGCAGGGTGGCCAGTCCCACGGCCAGCGCGCCTAGCTTCGCCAGGGCGTCGAGTTGCAGCGACGCCCCGGCCGCCGCGAAGAACACCACGAGCACCGGGAGGGCGCCCCGTTCGATCGCCAGCTTCAACGCATCACCACGTGGCGGCGCGATGTTCTCGACGACCATCCCCGCCGCCAGCGCCGAGAGCAAGGGCTCGAATTGCCAGGTCTCGCCCGCCACGCTCATGATCACGCAGAGGGCCAGAAGCGACAGTGTCAGCTCGCGGGAGACGTGATTCAGATAGAACGCGAAGAGCGCGCCGACTCCAGCCCCGAACGCGAGCGATCCAACGATGTCCCACGAGAGGAACGGCAACAGGCCGACATCCGTGCTCGACGCCACGCCGGTGGCGCTCCGTGTGTACTGCATCACGATCGTGAACCCAAGGATCAGCGCGAGATCGGCCAGGACCACTACGGCCAGCGCGAGCTCGGTGAGTGGACCGCGCGCGCGGCTTTCGGCGATCACCGCGATCGTCACCGTCGGCGAAAAGCTGACGAGCACTGTCGTCAGCGTGAGGGTCATCGCTAGGCGCGCGGCGCCCGTCGCTTCAGGTGCAATGGGAAGCGAGGGCCAGAACACGTAGATGACGGTGCCGAGCACGACGAACGTCACCACGATCACCGATACGCCGAGGATGACGATGCCGCGGAGGCGGTCGCGCACGCGCGCCAGATTGATCTCGAGACCCGCGATGAAGGCGATGAGCGCGATGGCGAGGCCGTTGACGAGCCCCAGCTCTGACGCCATCGCCCGCGAGATCAGATCCGCGGCTTGCGGTCCGCAGGCGAGCCCGAACAGCAGATAGCCGCTGATGCGCGGCAGCTTGAGGCGTTCGACCAGTCCGCCGGCCAGTGCCGCCGCAATCAACGCGAAGCCGAACGCAAGGGCGGCGGTCCGCAGATCCGCAGCGGCGTCTCCGGCCATCGTCCGACGGGCAACGAGAACGCTGCCAAGAAGCAGCGCGAGCGCTGCCAGTCGCCTCATGCCGCGCCCCGCGGTCCGAGGAGCGCCACCGCGGCAATCAGCTCGCTGGCAAGTGTGCCAAGCGCCACCGCCGTCAGCACGGCGGCCGAAGTCACCGAAAACGTGACCAGATGGAAGCTCAAGGCGAACCCCAGCCCCATCATCCCGGGCGGAAGCAGATAGCTTCCGAGGTCGGCAGGCGAGAGTGTCGGCGTCGCGCGTGAGGCGATCCAGCCGCCCAGCAGCTTGGCGCAAAGACGAGTCATCACGTACGCGCCGCTGAGCCAGAGCGCGAGATACGACATCTCGGCGGCAGCGCCCGCAAAGATCAGGAGCAACACCACCAAGGGTCGTTGAATTCGTCGCAGATCGCCGCGGATGACGGCGTCGGAACGGCCCGGCGAATACTTCCAGAAGACTCCGGCCACCATTCCCGCGAAGAGCGGCGACACGCCGAGATACGCCGCCACACCCCCAAGGAGGGCGACCACGCCAATGACGAAGACATAACGCTCGGCATCGTCGTGCGCCCGTTCGAACAACAGCCAACCGGCGAGAGCCACGGCAACCGGAACCGCAAGGCCGAGCGCGACCAAGGTGAGAGCAGCCGCCACGTCGGCCCCAGTGCTGAACGAGAGAATGATGCCGCCCACGAGGATGGGGAGGACGTCGTCGAGCTCGGCGATGCGCATCGCCGCGCGACGTCGTGGTGATTCGCCGGGTTCGCCGATGCTGGCGGAGCTCGCCGAGGCGCAGACACCCAGGACAATCGCGAGGAGCGCCGTACGGCTCGCGGTGCCGAGGTCCCAGCTTGCGAACAGCCATGCACACGCGGCGGCGACAACCACGATGGTAATGAGCGCCTCGAGGCTGGCGATGACGAGCAGCCGGCGATCATCGCGGCGGGCGAGCGCTACGCCAAACCCGACGAAGATCCCAATCGCCGCGAGGCCGACGGCAATGACTGGATAGAGGCGCAGATCGGCGGTGCCGACCTGTGCGTCGAGATCATCGCGACCGATCTCGGATCGATCATCGGCATCTGCCGCGCTCACGAAACCTGTCCTGACGCGCCCCTGGCAGGCACCGTAATCGGCACCGTGAGCATCGCGGCGCCCCGCCGGAGCGCGAGCCTGACGGTCGCGCCCGGCGCGACAGTGGCGAGTCGGAGCAGCACCGACTCCGGGTTGACGGCCGGATTTCCGTCGACGGCGAGCAGCAGATCGCCCGCGCGAAGGTGCCCTTCGCCGAGTGCGCCTTTCGCGACCGAGGCAATCACGAGCCCGCTGCTCGAGCCGAACGTTTTCCCCTCGCCCGGGCTCAACGGTCGCAGCACGACGCCGAAATCCGTGATGTGAGGCGACCCTTCCTCGAACAACCGATCGGCTGCGGCCTGCAGCGCATCGGCCGGAACCACGGCCATGACACCGGCTTCGGCGACGGCCAACCCGACAAGCTCGCCTTCCAACGAGAAGACGAACGATCCTTCGGCTGCGATCGTTGTGTGCCCGAGCACGAGCAGCGGTACCCTCCATCGGGGTTCGGTAAAGCGATCGGCGCGTCCGAAGAAGACGGGCCGTAGAGTGGAGCCCCCGCGCGAGGCCTCGACCGACACGACATAGCGAGGCACCGAGATCGGGTTCATCGCCCGCCATTGCCATGCTACGTCGGGCGCCGGCGCGGGCACACGCACCAGCGCCAGCCGTCGGATCGGGTCCCTCGCCAGCAAGATGGGCACCGCGCTTTCGTCTCCGACCACGCCCTGCACCGTCTGCCCGGGGCCGAGAAGCGTGAGCACAGCGGTCGGGCGCACCCTGAGCGCCGGAACATAGCTCACGGCGTCGCCCGTCGAGGCCGGACCGTCGAGCAGCGAGCGCAAAGCGCGCGGGGCCAGCGATTCGGGTGCTCCGCGTCGCAGGACGACCAGCGAGGGCGCCACGGTGCGATCGAGGCGCTCGACGATGCCGGCGAGCTCATCGAACGTGGCGCGCGCGGCAAGCCGCTCCAACGGCTGCGCCGGCGCCGCGGGGGCTTCGTCCGGAAAGCGAAATCGAGCCAGGACGAGGAGCACGGTGACGGACACGGCGATGGTCAGCAAGAGCAGACGGGTCTCGCGTGACCATGGAAGCGATCTGCCGGCAGGCATCCGCTCAGCGTACCGCTGAGTTGCAGCGCGGGCAAGCCGCTCGACGCGGCCTCGCGCCTCAGAAGGCGGCTCGCCTTCGATCGCCGTAGGCCTCGCTGCGCTCGCTCGGAGGCCGCGCGGCCGCCCTGCGCTAGACTCGACCGATGCGCATCACCGTGGCTCACAGTCCTGATTCTGACGATGCCTTCATGCATTACGGCCTCTCGAGCGGCAGGGTCCCGAGTGAAGGAATCGAGTTCGACCATTTGCTGGCAGACATCGAGACCCTCAACAACGCCGCCTTCCAGGGCAAGTACGAGGTGAGCGCCGTCTCGTTCCACGCGTATGCGCATCTAACCGACAAATACTTGCTGCTGCCCCACGGTTCGAGCATGGGCGACCATTACGGTCCCATCGTCGTCACTCGTGCCACGAGCGATGGCTCGATCGAAGGCGCAACCGTGGCCGTGCCCGGCCTGCTGACGAGCGCCTTTCTCACGCTCAGGTTGTACCAGCCGGACGTTCGCTATGTGGTGATGCCGTTCGATCGGATTCTCGAAGCCGTCAGAGACGGCGACGTGGACGCAGGACTCCTCATCCACGAAGGTCAGCTCACGTATGCAAGCGAAGGTCTCCGCAAGGTGGTCGACTTGGGCGAGTGGTGGGCCGGGCGGACGGGAGGGCTGCCGCTGCCGCTCGGCGGCAATGTGATCAGGCGCGATCTCGGCCCTGAGACGGTCGGCAGAGTATCGCGTCTGCTACACGCCTCGATCGCATATTCGTTGACGCATCGCGACGAGGCCCTCGACTCAGCGACGCAGGCCCCGGCTGCAGGATGTAGGTCGACTTCACCTCGAAGATCCGACCCTGTCGCACGGCGGGGATTGTCTGCCATCCGGGTCGCGCCGCAATCCGCTCCTTGCGCACAGGCTTGCCGCACCACGAGCCGATGATGACGTCCGGCGCGGCGGCAATCACTTGGTCGCTGGTGACGATCCGATCTCTCGCCAGCTTCGCGGTTCGCAGCTCGGGAAAGATCGGGTCACCGCCGGCGATGTCCACGAGCTCTTCGACCCAACGAATGCCGGAGATGAGCGGCTCGTCCCATTCTTCGAAGTAAACACGCGGCCTCACGGTCACCATCGACGCCGACGCGCGGACGCGGTCGAGCCCTGCGGCGAGCTCGTCGGCCAACGCGCTGCCACGCTCGGTTGCGCCCACCATCGCGCCGAGCATACGGATCATCTGCAGAATTTCGGCCACGCTTCGCTGATTGAACGTGAAGACGGGGTAGCCGCGCTTCACCAGGTCACTGGTGATCTCCGCCTGCAGATCCGAGAAGGCCAGGATGAGGTCGGGCTCGAGCGCGTCAATCTTCTCGTAGCGCGCGTGCAGGAATGACGAGACCTTGGGCTTCTCGCGTGCCTCTGGGGGACGAACGGTGTA
>JAIVJN010000449.1 GCA_020200025.1 Acidobacteriota bacterium
GGTATAAGCAGGCCGCGAGCGCCATCCGCGCGTTGGACGAGCCGGTGACAGGGCTGGTCCAGCCGGATGGGACGCTGCGCCGGATTCGCGGGATCGGTCCGGCATCGACGCGCGTGATCCTCGAGGTCCTGCGAACGGGCACGTCGCCGACGGTCGAACGCGCCGTCGCGGAAAGTCGACAGATCGAGGAAGTCGGTAAGCGCCGCGCATGGAGAAGGCACTTTCTCAGTCGCGCCCGCGTCCGCGCCGTTCTCGAGGATTCGGCGCTCGCCGGGCCGCGGGCGTCCGACTATCGCGGCGACCTGCAGATGCATTCCACCTGGAGCGACGGCAGCCAGACGCTCGACGACATCGTCGCGACAGGGACCAGCCTCGGGTACGCCTACGCGGCCGTCACGGATCACTCGGCCGGCCTGCCGATCGCCCGCGGTGTGTCGCGCGAGCGGTTTGCCGAACAGCGGGCCGAGATCGATCGCGTCAACCGCGTCCACGCCGGCCGCTTTCGTCTCTTGAAGGGCGTTGAGGCAAACATTCGTGGCGACGGCGAGGTGGACGTCGACGCCGCCGACCGTCGACAGTTCGACCTCGTCGTCGCAGCGCCCCATTCAGGGTTGCGGTCGTCGCTGCCGCAAACCGAGCGCATGCTGGCGGCAGTGATGTCGCCCGGTGTGCACATCCTCGGCCACCCCAGAGGCCGGATGTATGGCTCTCGACCCGGCGTGTCGGCCGACTGGGCGCGGGTGTTCGAGGCGGCCGCGCGAACCGGTGTGGCCATCGAGATCGATGGCGACCCGTCTCGACAAGATCTCGACTACGTGCTCGCGCAACAGGCCCTTGACGCCGGCTGTCTCTTCGCGCTTGACAGCGATGCGCACGCGGTCGGGCAATGGCGCTATGCTGACACCGCGCTGGCGCACGCCCGACTGGCTGGCGTGCCGCGCGATCGAGTCATCAACTGTTGGACGCTCGATCGCCTGCTCGAGTGGGCTCGCGGCCGGTCATCCTAGCAGGTTGCTGAAAAACCCGGCAACCTGAAGGTGGAAGTCTTCCGACTTCTCACTTCAGGCTCGAGGCTTTTTCATCAGCCTGCCAGAGGGAGGCCACGCTGTCGCGAGCCGCATCGCATTCCTCGCAGCCGGCGCCAGCAGCGCAGAGGAAGATGAGCGGATCCGAAGCGAGATGCGCGACCGCGACAGCCACGACGTCACGCGCGTTGCAGAGACGAGCGTCGGCGTTGCCCACCTTCCCCTCCGCCTGAAGGCCGCGCTCGCGCAGCCACGTGTCCAGGCGGCGGAAGCCCGTGCAGCAGTGATCGGTTTCAGCAATCATCACCGTGTGGGCAGCGCCGTCGCTCTCGACCACGCACGGATGCGACACCGAGTACGGCACCCGCGCGATCGCCTCGGCAAGATGGAGTGTCGTGTTCTCGCTGTGCGTCACCCCGAGCAGCAGCACCTGCCCATCCATGTCGTGCACGTGCCCAACAGGGCTGTCGACCCCATGCGGCGGCGACAGCGGCTGCGGCCGGCAGATCAGCGCTGCGAGTGGGCCTTCCGCGGCGAAGGACCCGCCTGGATGGGTGCTTCGGCGCACACCGGGCTGCCGCCAGAACAGTTCGGCCGTGATCCCCATGCCGTCGGTCGGCGTGGACTTCGGATCGAAGACGGTCTCACCGCTCGTCATCGTCGGCATCACGAGCGTGCCGGTGGGACCGAGTGCCGCGCGAAGGGCGCGAATGAGACCAAGCGGTCCTTCCTCGGTCGGTGCCACGGCCCGAAACGAGGTATGGACGAGCAGCACACCGCCCGTTCGGACGCCAAGCCTTTGCAGCTGTGCCAGCAGCTGCGTCGTGCTCCACTCCACGATCGTTTTCCGTTCCTTGCTCAACGCCACAACTCAACTGAGTTGGTGAGTCCCGATGGAGGGCGCACCTTCACGGTGCGCCAAAAAGCGGTGCGCAAAAAGCGGGAAGGCCCGCTCTACGTCCCGATGGAGGGCCCACCTCTACGGTGCGCCAAAAGCGAGCCGTGAAGGCCCGCGCTACGTACCCGACGGAGCCGCCGGTTTCACGACCTCGACGGTCGAGTCGTGCATCCAGCCCCGGTCCTCGTTCTTGTACCAGCGCATCACCATGCCGCTCTTCCGCAGGTCCGGCGTCAGGCCGATCTGGATCCACTCGTTGTCTCGTCCGAGCACCGTGAGGACCGTGCCGCGGGGGACCAGGACCAACACTTCGGTGGTAGACGAGGGCCCCATGTGGACGTTGGCGTGGCTCGTGGGCACGCGGACGCGCTCTGCAGGGGCCTGGCTGGACGCGCGCTGCGGCACGGAGAGCTGAGCGCCGATCAGCACGAGCAGACAAGCCGCCACTCGCCGGCCCGCACGCCCGAATTCCCAAGCGATGACACCAGAGTGCATGACGTCGATAGTCAACCGCGACGGGGGTTCCTTGTCAAGGTGGCGAGTGTCAACGCAGCGAGTGTCAACGCAGCGAGTTGACAGTGGAAACGCCGCGGGCGCATTCTCACACACGACTCGTTGGGTCTCCATCGACGGCTGCCGGGCGTGCCGACGTGGAATCACGCCCTGGCTTGCGGGAGTGTCAATGATACGCGCCCAGAAATCGCTGCTCCTCGTCTTCGCTGTCGCAGTGGTGGGTCAACTGAGCCCCACCGGCAC